>DAIUBY010000011.1:14148-23970 GCA_036846425.1 Polaribacter sp. | reverse complement strand
TGTCGTCTTTAATTTTATTGAGTTCAGTATAGTTTTGGCTATACACTTCTTTTATATTTCGAATCCATTTGTTGATTAATCCCAAAGATTTATTTGACATGGCAGCTTCAACACCTCCACAACCATAGTGCCCACAAACAACTACGTGTTTCACTTTTAAGTGATTTACAGCATAATCCAAAACACTCAACATATTCATATCTGTACTCACAACCATATTTGCAATATTTCTGTGAACAAATATTTCTCCAGAAAGTGTTCCTGTAATCACATTTGCAGGAACTCTACTGTCTGAACAACCTATTCATAATAGTGGTGGTGATTGTGCTTTAGAAAGTTTTATAAAATAATCTTTGTCTTTTGAGATTATTTCCTCTGCCCAAGCTTTGTTGTTTTTAAGCAGATTTTCATAATAATTATTATCCATTTTTTCTGGTTTTGAGTTTTTTTGGAGCAATTTCGTCAAAAAATTTCACGAAACTTTCCGGGTTTTCAATTGTTTTTTTGGTTGATATTACTTTAATTTTGATATGTCTTTCTTTTGCTTTTATGATAAAATCCTCTAAAATTTCGATAATATCATAATCCAAATATTGTGTTTTTCTAACGTCAATTTCTAAATACGAATTGTGAGGAATTTTTTCTAATTCATTCAAAATAGCTCCTTTATTAAAAAAAGTTACTTCTTCTGCCAGTGTAATTTTTAGTTTTCCGTCATCAACATCTTCTCCTTCTTTGTGTAAAAAATGTGAATTCTGATAACTTTTTATCAATATAATTACAATTCCTACCATTAAACCCAATCCAATTCCTTTTAATAAGTCAAAGAAAACAATTCCAAGAATCGTAATTATAAAAGGTAAAAATTGTTTCCATCCTAATTGATACATAATTTTAAATAGAGAGGGTTTTGCTAACTTGTAGCCTACAACTAGTAAAATAGCAGCTAATACCGATAAAGGAATTTTATTCAATAATCCAGGAATAAATACAACAGAAATCAATAACAAAAATCCATGAACGATGGTTGATAATTTACTTTTTCCACCTGATTGTATATTTGCAGAACTGCGAACAATTACTTGTGTTATGGGCAAACCACCTATTAATCCTGATAAAATATTTCATGTTCCTTGTGCTAGTAATTCTCTATTTGTGGGAGTTACATTTTTTTCAGGAACCAATTTATCTGTTGCTTCTACGCTCAAAAGAGTTTCTAAACTGTCAACTAAAGCAATGGTAAATGCCACAATCAAAACATCTGAACTTGTGATTGCTCCAAAGTTTGGAAAAGTTAATTGCCCCAAAAACGAACTAAAACTATCAGGAATAGGAACATTCACCAAATGCGTTTGAGAAATAGCTAAAGTGCTATGATTTTGAGTGAACATAAAAAATACAATTCCCAATACAACTGCAACAAAAGGTCCCTGAATAATGGTAAAAAATTTTGCTTTTTTTGCCAAAACTTTATCCCAAAAAAGAATGACTAATAATCCTACAAAACCAATGATGAGTGATCCAGGAATAATATTATTCACAGCATTTTCTAACTCAGAAAAAGTATTTTCAGAGTCTACTTGTACAAAAGAATTATCGCCAATTGGATCTGCATCATATCCTAAGAAATGAGGAATTTGTTTTAAAATAATGATGATTCCAATTCCTGTTAACATTCCTTTGATAACGGATGATGGAAAAAAATAACCAATAATTCCGGCTTTTAAAACTCCAAATAACAGCTGAATACAACCGCCCAAAACAACGGCAACTTAAAAGTTTTCATAACCTCCTAAAGTTCCAATTGCTTTTAAAACTATAGCAGCCAAACCAGCAAGGACCACTAACGCCAATTTTTGAGCCACTCAAAGCGCCCACTATAATTCCGCCTGTAATTCCTGCAATTACTCCTGAAAAAAGTGGTGCACCACTTGCTAAAGCAATACCTAAACACAAAGGAAGTGCAACAAAAAAGACTACTATACTGGCTGGAATATCGTTTTTTAACGTTTTAAACATTGATATAAATTTTATCTTACCCAAGTAAAGGTAAGTTTTGGTTGATAAATAAAATTATTTTTCGAAATTTAAGAACGAAATTCGGGTGGTGGAGTGCTAAATTCTACTGAGTGAATTTTATGAAAAAAAGTGTTTTTAAAAACAGGCGCTTTTAAATCTGTATTTTTAATGATAACAAAAACAGTGTTTTTAGCGATTTTTTGAAAATAAGTAGTTTCAGTTTCTACTTCAATTTCCATTTCATCAGGATAGGATTTGATGATTTGCTCTGTTGAAATTTCAGAAAAATTATCTGACAAAACATAGGTTGTTTTTAATGTAATTAAAAGTAAAATAAGAAGTTTTAATAGCGTTAGTTTTGAAATTTCAATCAATTTTACAGTTCTTTTATTTCTTTTGACAGTATCCAACCTTGTTTTCCATCCGCTAATTTAATCTTTTTCCAGTTATCTAGTACATCTAATACGATAACTTTTGTGCCTTCATGTAAAATAAACACCTCTTCTGAGTTGGATGTAGGTGCATTTTTAACAGTAGAAGTCTCTGCGAAAACAATGGCTTCTTTATTGTTTTTAAAAAATAAAAACTGATTGTAAGTAATTGTAAATGAAATAATTAATAATAAAAAACTAAACACACTTAGTCCAAAAAAAGTTCTTTTAATTGCGGGTGAAATGGAAAAATAAAACAGTAAAAATAAAATGCTTGCTAAACACGAAAAAATTACAGAAACAATCGCCCATTGATTGTAAGAAAGCTTTTGTAAATAGTTTATATTGAATCTTTCAAAGAGATTTTTTGGCATTTCTTGAATAGCGTCCAAGGACAATCGTTTTGCAAAAATCAAATTATTTTGAACATCTTCGTTTGTTGGGTCTAATTTCAAGGCTTTTTCAAAGTAAAAAATAGAAGGCCCAACTTTATTAAGTTTGTAATAAGAATTGCCCAAATTGTAGTATAATGCTACTGAAATCATTCCCTTTTTTTCAATCTGATGATAGGATTCTATGGCTTTTTCAAATTGTTCTTTCTTATAAAAATCGTTGGCAGTAGAAAAAAGATTGTCCAAATTTTGAGCAATCATCGTATTCACAAACATAAAAAGTAAAAAAACAGTCTTTTTCATAATTATAATTGTTTGTCTAATTGAACGATTACTTCTTTTGCTTTTTCAAATTCTTTGTTCATTTCAGTATTCGTAACTGGTGTGTATCTTGCAAAATCGGAAGCTTGTAACACATCCATAAATTTAGAAATTGTCTCAGAATCAATTTTCTTTTCCTCTAAAATTTGAGTGATTTTTTCTTTGCTGATATCTGCAGTTTCTATGTTTAGTTTCGCTTTTAAATAATTATGTAAAGCACGTTCTAAAGCTTCATAAAATGCCTCTTTTTTACCCAATTGTTTTTGAGCTTCTGACAAGAATTTTCGGGCTAATTTTTCGGCTTTTCGCAAACGAATTCCAACCAAATCACTATTCCTTGCTTCGTTTCTTTTTCCAATGATAATGCCAATAGGAATCAATAAAAATGGACAAAATAACAACACATAAAACAAATTTGAATTGTAAAAATCTACAGTTTGTTTTGGTTGAAAAACAGTATTTGTTTGAATATATCTAAAACTATTTCCAAGCGAAACTACTGCTTGTTTTTCAATCGTATTTGACGAATTTCCATTGTTATTTGTTTCCAATTCTTTTCCTTCCAAAACATCTACAAACATATCATTGGTTGTGATGGTTTTATAGGCTCCTGTTTTTGGATTAAAATAGGAAAAAGATACTTTGGGAATTTTATATTTTCCTTTGTATTGTGGCACAATTGTATAAGAATCAGAAACTGAACCACTAATTCCATCAATATTTACACGAACGTTTTCTTTTCTTTCTGGTTGATATTTTTCCAATTCTGATGGAGTTTCAACAACAGGAAGTTCAAATAATTTTAGGTTTCCTTTTCCAGATACATCCACTTTTATTTGTGATGATTCATTGGCTTTCAACACTTCTTTACTCAATGTAACATTGAAATTAAATTCGCCAACAGCTCCTGTAAAATTTTCTGGTTTTCCGTTTAAAGGCAACTCTTTTGGATTGATTATTTTTCTTGGTGAAGCAAACTCTTTTCGGATATTTTTAGTGATGACATTTCCAAAAAAATCAGCTCTTCCTGTTGGAACGCCAATCACAATATCCATTTTCATTGGATCAATAGTCAGGTTTCCTGTTTTGGTAGGAATCAATAATGCCTTTTGAAGCACAATATATCTGTAATTTTCGCCATTGTATTTTCCCATTTTTACAGGATATCCTTCAATTTGAATTTCCTGATTCCAAAATCCATTGTATTGTGGTGCTTCTGTTACAGAAGTATCGTAAACACTCACATTTTCACTTACATACAAACGATATTCTACATAAATTCCTTCGCCAACATAAGGATTTGTTTTAGTTACTTCTGCAACTAAATGGATATTTTGATTTGCAACATATTCAGGATCATTTGGGTCATCAGGAATATCAATTGGATTTGTAACCACTACTTTCAAATATTTGGAATAAATGGTTGTTCCATTCATTTCAATAGAAGCTGGCTCTACAATAAGTTCACCTTTTCTAAGTGGTTTTAAAATAAAAGTGTAAGATTGTGAAAAAGTTACTTTTCCATTAATCCAAGATTGACTCACAGATTGACTTGGTCCAGCAATTACTTTAAATTCTTTAAACTTTGGTGGAATAAAATTGTCTCCACCTTGTTTGTTGATCGAAAATTCGATTCGCAAACGCTCATTTAAACCCAGCGTATTTTTGCTTATTGATACACTCAATTCTGCTTGTTGTGCAAAAATTGAATATGATAATACACTTATTATGAATGATATGTAAATTTTTAGTTTCATTTTTTTTTCTCAAAAAACGGGCAAATTTACCAATCTTTTTCTTTTTTTAATTTATCTCCTTTTGCTTTTTGTGCATTCATTTTTTGTTGGGTCTTTTTTTCTTCATTTTGAAGACTTTCCAACAATTGTTTTATTTGCTCAGGAGACATTTTTCCTTGTTGAGGTTTTGGTTTTTCTTTCGGATTTTTATCATCCTCTTTTTTATCTTGATTCTGATTTTTTTTGTCTTTATCTCCTTCACCATCTTTATTTTTGTCGTCTTTTTTATCCTTGTCTTCGCCTTCTTTTTTATCTTGATCTTGATCTTTTTTGTCTTTTTGATCTTTATTATCCTTGTTGTCTTTATTATCCTTATTATCCTGATTTTGTTTGTCTAATAATTTTTGAGCTACTGCCAAATTGTAGCGTGTTTCATCATCAGCAGGATTGTTTCTCAACGAATTTTTAAATGCATCAACTGCGCCTTGATAGTTTTTGGTTTCCATCATGGCATTGCCAATATTGTGAAATGCTTCTGCTTTTGTCAATTTATCTGTGGCTGTTTTTGCAGTCATTTCATACTGCGGAATTGCTTCTTGATAATTTTTATCTTGATATAAAGCATTGCCTAAATTATAACTTGCTTTGTCATAATAAGCACTGTTATTCAACGCTTTTTTGTAGGCAACAGAAGCGTCAGTGTATTTTTTTTGTTCGTACAAAGCATTTCCTTCTCTGACTAATTTTCGAGCATTTCGTTGTTGAACAATGGAGTCTTTTTGTGCCAAAATTTGATTGCTACAAAATAACAGCATCAATAAAACAAGAAAATTTTGTGCTATTTTCATTTTACGTAGTTGTTTTTTCCTCGTTAAACAAATCGATATTTTTTAACCATTTTGTCTTTTTATCAAACAAGAAAGCATCAATCAATAAAAACAAAATTGCGATTGCTAAAAACCATTGAAACTGATCTTTATAATCAGAAAATTGTTTGGTTTCGAATTCACTTTTTTGAGCATTGGTAATGATTTCTGAAATTTGATTCACTGCATTTTCGGTTGAATTTCCTTCGATATATTTTCCTTCGCCAATATCAGCAATATCTTCTAAAATTTCTGAATTCCTTTTAGTAATTACAGTTTCTCCTTGATTGTCTTTTTTATAACCAATCATTGTGCCATTTAAACGCATAGGAATTGGACCTCCTTTTTCAGTTCCAATGCCAATAGTAAAAATTTTTATTCCTTCGTTTATCAAATTTTGTGCAACTTCTTTGGTTTCTTCTTGATGATCTTCACCATCAGAAACTATGATTAAAAAACGATTGGTTTGTTCTTCATCATTGAAAAAAGTTTTTGCCAATTCTAAGGCTTCACTGATAGCTGTTCCTTGGCTAGAAACCATTTCAGGATTGGCGTTTTGCAAAAACATATTAGCTGCTGCATGATCTGTTGTTATGGGAATTAATGGGTATGAATTTCCAGCATACACAATCATTCCAACTCTATCAGAACCTAAATTATCAATAATTTTTGAGGTGATTTGTTTCGCTTTTTCCAATCTGTTTGGCGCAATATCTTCTGCTAACATACTTTTGGAAACGTCTAATGCAAAAACCACGTCAACACCTTCTCTTTTCACGGTCTCTAATTTTGATCCCATTTTAGGATTCACCAAAGAAATTATTAAAAAAGTAACGGCAAAAAGCAACATTGTCAACTTTAAACTTGCTTTAAAAGCTGATGTGTTTGGCGCTAATTTTTTCAATAAAACAGCATCAGAAAAAAGGCGTTGTGTTCTTTTTTTCCACCAAAAAACCATCAGAAAAACCACTATCATTGCAGGAATGATGGCTAATAATAAAAAATATTTGGGTTCTTCTAATCTGTATAATTCTGACATTATATAAAGCTTTTAAATAAAATGTTTCTCAATAAAAATTCTAAAAGAAGCAATCCAAGAGCTAAAAAAATCAATGGTCTGTAGAGTTCTTGGTAATTGTAATATTTAAATTCTTCTATTTCTGTTTTTTCGAGTTTGTCAATTTCATCATAAATTTCTTGTAAATCTTGATTATTGGTTGCTCTAAAATATTGCCCATCTGTTTGATTTGCAATATATTGCAACAGTTTTTCGTCAATTTCTACTTGTTGTTTTCTGAAATTTAGCAACCCTGTTATTGGATCTTTGCTCCAAGGAAAATCAGCCATTCCATTGGTTCCAATTCCAATGGTATAGACTTTTATTTCGAGTTCTCTTGCCAATTCTGCTGCTGTTTTTGGGTCGATATTTCCTGAATTATTCACACCATCTGTAAGTAAAATTATCACTTTGCTTTTTGCTTGGCTGTCTTTCAATCTGTTAACAGCAGAACCCAAACCCATTCCAATGGCAGTTCCTCCATCCAATTGCCCCCATTGCAATTCAGATATCACGCTTTTTACAATGGATTTATCACTGGTAATTGGCGTTTGTGTAAAACTTTCTCCTGCATACAACACAATTCCAATTCGATCATTGGGTCTTCTGTCCACAAAATTTATGGCAACTTTTTTAAGAGCTTCCAACCTGTTGGGTTTCAAATCTCGTGCAAGCATACTTGCAGAAACGTCAACTGCCATCACAATATCAATTCCATTATTTGATTTTATTTTTGAACTTACAGCAACATTTCTTGGTCTAGCAAAAGCAATGATGATTGCTGCAATTGCTAAAAGGCGTAAAATATGTAATAATGGTTTTAGTTTTGCAAGCAAAGAAGTGTTTGCTTTAAAGCCTTTTACGCTAGGCATTAACAAAGTAGCACCATCTTTTTTGTATGATAAAAAATACCATAATCCCAGTAACGGAATCAACACTAGCAACCACAAAAATTCGCGATTCAGAAATTCAAAATTATTCCAATTCATCATTTTTTGGTATCGATTTTGGTTTTAAATTACTGATAATATCTTGAGCATCTTTTCGGTCTTCTTCAATTTCAATTGAAATGGGTTTGGATTTTGCAAACTTAACCAAATCAGCTTCTTGCAATAATTCTTTTAATTTTTTAATAGTTTCTTTGGATGTTTGTATTGTATTTGCATTGTGAAAATCACGCAACATTTCTATCACTTCATCTGTGGTTTTTTCAAGTGCAGGAACTTGTAATTCGCGTTCAATATAATTACGTACAATTTCAGTCAATTCGCTGTAATATTCTTTTACTTGATTGTTTTGCCATAATAATTTTGCATCCAATTCATTCAATTTATAAATGGCTTCTTCAAATGGAGGTAATACTTTGTAGGTGGGTTTGTCATCCTCCAATTTTCGTTTTCTGATGACAAAATAGTAAATCCAAAATCCGATAATGGCTAAAGCTGCTAACAAGATATAGAGATACATTTTAAAATCATCAAAAACATAAGGCTCGCTTTTGATAGATTTAATAGGATATTTTTTAATTTTTGTTGTATCAATTTCAACAGTTGCTACGCTAATCAACAAAGAATCAGTCAAATACGCTTGATTCCTTACAAAAACTTGTTGTTGGGGAATGTAAAAAGCGCCACTGTCAAAACCTGTCAATACATATTTTTGTATCAACATATTGTTAACAGTATCTACTTTTGAGGAATCAATAATTTCCAACCCTTTGCGCAAAACTAGTTTTGGCAAAATGACATTGTCAGTTCCTTTTACCGTAATTTTATATTGAAATTGCTCTCCAATTCGAATGCTAGAAGTTTCAACTTGTGAATTTACCATGGAACTTTGTGCAAATCCAATAGCTGAAAACAATACGAATATGTATCCTAAAATTTTTTTCATGTTGATAAAACTATCTTCCTTTTTGTTTGAAATAGCCTAATAATTTTTTTACATAACCTTCATCAACTCTTGTGCTAATGGTTCCTGCGCCACTTCTTTTAAAGGTGTTTTGATAATAATCTGTAATTCGCAAAGCGTTTGCTTTGTAATTTGTTCTGATACTTTTTGATGATGTATTTACCAGTTGAACATCACCAGTTTCTGCATCTACCATTGGCACTAAACCAATATTTGGTATTTCTTCGTCAAATCTGTCAAAAACTCTGATTCCTGTAATATCGTGTTTGCTTCCAGCAATTTTTAAAGTACGTTCGTAATTGTCATCCATAAAATCTGAAAGCATAAAAACGATGGCTCTTTTTTTCATCACATTTGATAAAAATTTTAGAGCTTCAGAAATGTTTGTTTGGGTGCTTTTTGGCTGAAATTCAATCAATTCTCTGATGATTCTCAACACGTGACTTTTTCCTTTTTTTGGCGGAATGTATAATTCAATCGCATCAGAAAATAAAATCAACCCAACTTTATCATTGTTTTGTGTTGCTGAAAATGCCAACGTTGCTGCAATTTCAGTAGCAGTATCTCTTTTGAATTGTGTGGTTGTTCCAAAAAATTCTGATCCAGAAATATCTACCATCAACATCATTGTTAATTCACGTTCTTCTTCAAAAACTTTTACATAAGGTTCGTTATAACGTGCAGTTACATTCCAATCAATGGTTCGTACATCATCTCCAAACTGATATTGGCGCACTTCAGAAAACGTCATTCCACGTCCTTTGAACGAAGAATGATATTCTCCTCCAAAAATATTATTAGACAAACGTTTTGTCTTAATTTCTATTTTCCGAACTTTTTTGAGTATTTCTTTGGTATCCATGTTTTTGAGCTGTTGGCTGTTGGCAATTAGCTTTTAGCTTTAAATTTATGAATCTAATGGCTAAAAGCTAACAGCTAATGGCTTATTTACGGTACTTCAATCTCGTTAATAATTGCGTTGATAATGTCAACTGATGTGAAGTTTTCTGCTTCAGCTTCGTAGGTTATTCCAATTCTGTGACGCAACACATCAAACACAACTGCTCTTACATCTTCAGGAATTACATA
>DAIUBY010000011.1:2433-14048 GCA_036846425.1 Polaribacter sp. | reverse complement strand
ACTGGATTTACGGATGAATAATCGCCTGTTAAATTTTGACGCATAATGATTTGTTCTTCAGCTAATTTTGGATAATCAATCACTACTTTTAGCATAAAACGATCCACTTGCGCTTCTGGTAAAGGATAGGTACCTTCTTGTTCTACAGGGTTTTGAGTTGCCATTACCAAAAAAGGTTCATCCAATTTAAAAGTGGTATCTCCAATAGTAATTTGGCGCTCTTGCATGGCTTCTAACAAAGCAGATTGTACTTTTGCAGGTGCTCTGTTAATCTCATCTGCCAATACAAAATTTGCAAAAATTGGTCCTTTTTTGATGGAAAAATCATTCACTTTTGTATTGTAAATCATGGTTCCAACAACGTCTGCAGGCAATAAATCTGGTGTAAACTGCACACGACTAAAACTTCCTTGAACTGCTTTTGAAAGCGTATTGATTGCTAAAGTTTTAGCCAAACCAGGAACACCTTCCAATAAAATGTGACCATTTCCAAGCAAGCCAATCAACAAACTTTCAATCATTTGTTTTTGACCTACAATCACTTTATTCATTTCGCGAGATAAAAGGTCTACAAAGGCACTTTCTCTCTCAATTTTTTCGTTAATAGCTCTTACATCTACTTCCATTATATATACTGATTGATGGTTAATTTTTTTAAGTAAACAAAACTACAATTTTAACAAAATTATTTTGTTAAAACAAGGTTAAAGGTTTTTAGCTTATCCCTTTAATTTTAAGGATTTTAGTTAAATTTTTTCAATGAAAACCTACTTTCTTCAAAAACCCCAAAAGTAAAGTATTGAATCCAATCTCCAAGATTAAAATAAGTACTATTTTCATTCAATTTTATTTCTAATGGCAAGTGTCTGTGTCCAAAAACAAAATAATCATATCGATGTTCTTGCAACATTTTTTTACAATATTGCACCAACCATTCATTTTCTTCGCCCAAAAATTTAGCATCCTCTTCTCCAGAAATCAATTTGTTCTTTACAGACATATATTGCCCAAGTTTTACGCCCAAATCTGGATGTAACCAACGAAATAACCATTTAAAAAGCGGAAAAGTAAATACTTTTTTCATGCGTTTGTAGCCAAAATCTCCAGGACCTAAACCATCACCATGACCAATTAAAAACTTTTTTTGATTGATGAGAAACTCCTGAGGATGATGAAAAACAGGAATATTTAATTCTTTTTCAAAATAATCTTTCATCCATAAATCATGATTTCCAACAAAAAAATAGATGGGAATTCCGCTATCAGAAATTTCGGCTAATTTCCCTAAAACTCTTGTAAATCCTCTAGGAACAACCGTTTTGTATTCAAACCAAAAATCAAATAAATCTCCTAATAAAATAATTGCCTCAGCATCATTTTTGATACTTTCCAACCACGCAACAAACATTTTTTCTCGGGGCAAACTTGCTTCAGCAGTTGGAGCGCCCAAATGTTGGTCTGATGCAAAATAGACTTTTTTGTTGTGAGATGTGTTGATTGTAATCATGCTTACAAAGAAACACTATTCTTTTTTAGTTTCCAACTCCAATACTTTTTGAAGCATTTTGTCATCTTGGTGAATTATTTTGTAAAAACCAATATCCCCAAAAAGCACGTTTGCGATAGAAGCTTTTAAATATTTTTGGATATTTTCTTTGGTTTTCATTGATGGATTTGAACGATCTTTTATCAATGTCAAATATTTTTGAAGCACTAAATTGTCATTATCAAAGTTTTTAATAAAATCATTCAACTGCCATTTTTCAAGCTTTTTTCTATTAGCATCTACATAATCAAATGCAAAATTATTCACAGAATTAAAGTAAAAACCTGATAAATACGATGTAGTATCAATGGCAACAAATACATCAGGAATAATGCCTCCTCCACCATAAACGATTTTTCCTTTGGGAGTTTTATATTTTAAAGAGTCCACCACTTTGATACTATCTTTACTCAATAATTCACCATTTTGAACTCTGTTTTCATAATCATCATAATAGTTTTCTGAAGCATTTTTTCCATAAGGTTTTTGAATTGAACGACCTGTTGGAGTATAATAACGAGCAGTTGTTAAACGTACTGCAGAGCCATCACCCAAATCCATTTCTACCTGAACTAATCCTTTTCCAAATGATCTACGTCCAATGATTTTCCCTTTGTCATTGTCTTGCAAAGCACCTGCAACAATTTCGGAAGCTGAAGCAGAATTTTCATCAATCAATACATACAATCCGCCATTTTCAAAAGAACCTTGTGAAGTTGCAAAATATTCTTCTACAGTTCCTTTGTTATTTTTGGTGAAAACCATGAGTTTTTTGTTTTCCAGAAATTCATCAATAATTCTGGTAGCAATATCAATATAACCACCACCATTTCCACGCAAATCCAAGACCAAATCAGACATTCCGCTTTTTTTCAAAGAGTTTAAAGCAGTTTTAAATTCGGTAAATGTGTTTCTTGCAAAACGATCAATTTTAATATATCCTAAGGATTTCGTAATCATATAAGATAAATCAACACTTTTAATATTTACTTTATCTCTTGTCAAATCAACACTGAATAAAGAATCTGTTGTTTTTCTGTAGATTTGGAGCTTTACCTTGGTTGATGGTTTTCCTTTTAAATACTTTGGAACATTTGAAGCACGAATTTTTTTCCCATAAAGTGTATCGTTATTTGCCATCAAAATTCGGTCTCCAGCTCTAATGCCAGCTTTGATACTTGGTCCGCCTTTTATGGGTTGAACCACTGTAATTGAATCGTTTATGATTCTAAATTCTACGCCAATTCCAATAAAATTTCCTTCCATATTTTCTGTTACGGCTTGCAAATCTTCTTTTGGAATATACACAGAATGAGGATCTAACTTTTCGAGCATTTCAGCAATTGCGCCATCTAAAAGTTCGTCAGTATTTACAGCATCCACATAATCTTGTTCAATAAAATTGATGAGTTTTTTTATTTTTTGTTCTTGTGAATTGTTTTTTGATAAAATTGAATTTGACGAATTTCCACCAAAAAAAATTCCGATTATAATTCCGATAATAACTGCTAAAGAGAAATATATTGGAAAATTATTTTTGTTCATATATGTATGGTAAATGTTTTATTTCAACTCCTGCTTTTTCTAAAAAATCCAATCCTGAAGTGTCTTTATAAGCGTTTGCATACACCACTCTTTTGATGCCTGCTTGATGAATGAGTTTGCTGCATTGTGTGCAAGGTGACAATGTAATATACAAAGTGGCGTTTTTGCAGGATTGTGTAGAAGCAGCAACTTTTAAAATTGCATTGGCTTCTGCATGCAACACTTCCCATTTTGTGGCTCCATTTTCATCTTCACAACAATTGTCAAAACCTGTGGGAGTTCCATTAAATCCGTCAGAAATTATCATTCTGTCTTTTACAATCAATGCACCAACTTGTTTGCGTTTGCAATGAGATAATTTTCCCCATTCTTGCGCCATTTTTAAGTAGGCAATGTCATATTTTAATTGTTTTTCGTCATTCATCAACAGCGAAAGTAAAAAGATTTGAATGCAAAAATAGTTAATAATTTACCAAAACACTCTTTCTAACATCATCTGAATTGAAAATCCAATCACAATTGATGAAGTTACCAAAATCCAATCTCTTTTGTTGACTTTCAATACGTTTTGCAAAAGATAACCTATAATCAAAATCAATAAAACTACAGTAACTTGCGCTAATTCAATTCCAAGTGCGAATTCGGAAAGTGGTAATAATTTGTCTTCTTCTCTGCCAATCATTGCTCTGAAATAATTGGAGAATCCCAAACCATGAATCAATCCAAAAAATAAGGCAAAAATCAAATTGATGCTATCTTTTGTTTTGGATGTTTTTTTGGCGTTGAAAATATTAGAAACACCTGTGATAAAAATCGTTACAGGAATTAAAAATTCAATGATTTCAACTTTAATATTGATAACTTCAAAAGCGGCTAAAGCTAAAGAAACTGAATGTCCAATTGTAAAAAGTGTAACTAACCAAAGTACTTTTTTCCATTCCGAAAAACCAAAAATAACGGCTAAAACTATCAAAAATAAAATGTGATCATAGGCTTTTACATCCAACACATGGAAAAGACCCATTTCTGTATATAATCGAAAATCGTTCATAAAATTGTTATATTAAAGTGACTCAAAGATAAAAACCTTATCAATTGAATGATAAGGTTTTTTTAGATTGTTTTTATGTTTTATTAAAAAGAATAACTCATACCAAACAACCAATAATTTTGGATTTTGTTATCAACAGAGTCAAAAGTGGCAGTTGCATCAGTTATTAAAGCATTGTTTAAGGCTTCTTGTTTGTTGTTTCGCAAACCAAATTCAAAGCCTAATCCTAAGCTTTTCCATAAATTGTATGAAAAAGAATTGGTCCAGTTCCAGTTTGATAAATTACTATTATTGTAACTTGTAAACACAGAAAGGTTTGATTTCACGTTTAATTTGTGATAAGTTGCTGTATAATCTGCTACCAATTTTGCTCCTGGAGAAGATTGGAAATCAGCATCACCTTTGCTAAACACAAAATTGTAGTTTCCAGGATGCATTACAACCACCAATCTTTCAGTTGGTGTCCATGTAAAACCAACCCCAACATCTAAAAATCCTGGATTGTTAAAATTGTCAATTAAGGTTGTTCTGTATTCTGCTAAAGCAGATACTGCCCATTTTTTATCTAATCTTCTACCATACAAAGAAGTGATGGTGAAAACGTCTGTGGCAGTTTCAAAACCTTCATCGCCAATAATCGCTTTATCATCCAATTTTACCCAACCTAAATTGATACCTCCTGAATTTCTCCAGAAAAATTTATCTTCAATCAAATTGGCAAAACCATTTACTGTAATACCAATATTTCCTGCAGAAGCATTTGGTGCGTTTCTAGAATACCAATTGTTAAAGCCCGAAAAACTTGCGCCAACAGTTCCAAAAGCACCTTTTCTCCAACCAGGAAGTGCGTTTATTTGTTTTTGTATGGCATCTGCTTTTGATTGTAATTTGGCAATAGAATCTTTTTTGGTTGCCAATTCTTTTTTAAGTTCATCAACTGTTTGGGCAGATACTTTCATCGAAAATCCTAAGAAAATTAGGAATAAAAAAAGTTTGATTTTTTTCATTTTAAATTTTAATTAAGTTATAAAAATAGGAAAAAGGGACTAAAATTTTCTAATATTTTACTTTCTGATGAAAACTATAATTCAAGCCCAAACCAAAAAGTTGTCTAAACTGAATTTTGCTTGATGAATCATCATCCACAATGGCGTGGAAAGTCATGTGCATTTTGATATGTTTGTTCACCAAAAAACGAATATTTGTTTGATAATCAACATCAATATTGCCAACATTTGCCAAATAATCTGTGTACAAATTCAATATATTTTCCATTTCAACATTTTCCATAATCGAAAATCTGTAATAGGATGAATAGTTAAAACCCAAACTAAAAGATGTATTTTTTCCTTCTTCAACCCCAAATTTTCCCGAGAAAAAATCACTCACAAAAGTATATCTCGCTGTTGCTGGAGCAATATTGAAGTGTAAATTATTGGATTTTTTCCACAACATTCCAGGACCGTAAGTTAAATAAGCTGGAGATAAAAATTCTGAAACCAATATTTTTGGAGTAGGTCTGTAATCAAAACCTTTGGTATATTGGGTTCTGAAATTGCCAATAAATGACAAAAACCAATATTTTCCTGTTTTTACACCTAACAATGTATTGAGCTCAAAACGGTCGTCTGTTTTTCGATAGCCTTTATTGCTTATATGACTTAAACCATAACTTGTGATAAGTCTTGTATCCCAGTTGATATTGCCTTTTTTAAAATTGATATCGTAGTTCAAGTTGATGTTTCCTGCAACTGTATTTTCACCACCTGAAGCCCAATTGCTAAAAGAAGATTGATTGAAAATAAAGTCAAATCTTCCATGCATTTTCCATTTAGGAATGCTATCTGTTTTCTTTTGGGAAAATGAGTTTATAGAAGCAAGAGTGAAAAGTAGAAAAATGATATTTTTCATTCATTTTTTATTGAAAAAACAAAAGTAAAGTTTTAATAGAAATAACGATTAATTTTTTTTTAAAATAGCCTTATTTTTTAGACTTATAAATAGGAACTGAAGAGCAAGCTTCCCCAAAAAGAATGCTTTTTGCAAAGGGCTGTAATTTTTCAATTAAAAATGAAAAAGCTGCATCAGGAACTGGTTTGTCTGAGCAACCTTTAATAATAACTGGTTTGTCTTTGAATTCTTCAACAGAAAAATTTGAAATAATTTCCTGAAAAATTGCGGTTTCTAAAGTATTTAAATCGCCAATCACCACTTTTTTGGCAAAAGGAACCAATTTTGAAGTTACTAAAATTAAAGCCCAAGAAGGAATAATTGCATCTGCTGAACAAGTTACTGCAACAAAATTTTGTTGATATTGACTCCAATCGTGCGTTGCAACAGCTTCTCTGAAATCTTTTTCTTTTAAAATTAGTTCTTCAAAAAGCCAACTTTTGATATCAAACAGCACTCTTTTTCCTGAAGGATAAAATTGTTCTAAATCAATAGTTTTCAGAGAACTATTTGCAACTTTATTTATGATTTCCATGATTCAGTTCAAAATTTAAAATTCAAAGTCTATGCTAAAGCATTCCCAATTCAAGTTTCGCTTCTTCACTCATCATTTCTGATGTCCAAGTGGGATCAAAAGTGATTTCTACTTCGCAATTATTAATTTCTTTTAAGGTTTTTATTTTCTCTTCAACCTCAACAGGCAAGGTTTCTGCGACAGGACAATTGGGTGAAGTTAAGGTCATTAATATTTTTGCGTCATGATCTTCTGACACAAAAACATCGTAAATCAATCCTAATTCATAAATATCTACAGGAATTTCAGGATCATAAATCGTTTTTAAAACACGGATGATTTTATCCCCGATTTCGTCTAATTCTTTATCAGTCATTTTTAAAATCTTATGTTGTTAATTTTGATTGTTGCGCAATTGCATACATTTTAATTTGTTTAATCATAGAAACTAAACCATTGGCTCTTGTTGGCGAAAGATGTTCTTTCAGCCCAATTTTGTCAATAAAATCAGTATCAGCAGCTAAAATGTCTGCAGGTTTTTGATCAGAAAAAACTCTTAATAACAAAGCAGCAATTCCTTTGGTTAAAATAGCATCACTATCTGCTGTAAAATGTACATTTTCGTTTTCTAATTCCGAAAAAAGCCACACTTTTGATTGACAGCCTTTTATTAAATTTTCATCCAATTTGTATTTTGAATCAATTATTGGCAGCGATTTTCCAAGTTCAATGATATATTCATAACGTTGCATCCAATCATCAAACATTGAAAACTCATCAACAATTTCTTCTTGTATTTCTTTAATAGTCATTTTTTTAAACTTATTTTTGCGCCTTAAAATTGTTTTGCAAATTAAAGTGCAAAATTACTGATAAAAATTAAATTAATCTAAATAACAGTAACATTCAAAAAGGCTGTTTTAAAAAACTTTTAACGAAGATTTTTATCAAAAATAAAAATGAAACAAATGAGTAAACTTTTGGCAGTTGGTACAGTCGCTTTTGACGCCATTGAAACGCCTTTTGGAAAAACAGACAAAATTCTTGGAGGTTCAGGAACATTTGTAGGATTGGCTGCAGGTTATTTTGGAATTGAAACTGGAATTGTTTCTGTAGTTGGTGGTGATTTTCCTGAAGAATATTTAAGGATGATGAATGACAAAGGAATCAATACTGATGGCATTGAAATTATCAAATCTGGGAAAACTTTTTTTTGGAGCGGTCGTTATCATAATGACATGAATTCTAGAGATACCTTAATCACAGAATTGAATGTTTTGGAAAATTTTAATCCAGTTGTTCCAAACAATTTTAAAGATGCAAAAATCTTGATGTTAGGCAATTTACATCCTTTAGTGCAAGCTTCTGTACTTGATCAAATGACAGAAAAACCAGCATTGATTGTCCTTGACACGATGAATTTTTGGATGAATATCGCTTTAGAAGAATTACATGCAGTTTTAAAAAGAGTGGATGTTATAACTATCAATGATGAAGAAGCTCGTCAACTTTCTGGAGAATATTCTCTGGTAAATGCAGCAAAAAAAATTCATGAAATGGGACCAAAATACGTGGTCATCAAAAAAGGAGAACATGGCGCTTTGTTGTTCAATGAAGGAAATATGTTTTTTGCACCAGCTTTGCCATTGGCAGAAGTTTTTGATCCAACTGGTGCTGGAGATACTTTTGCTGGAGGTTTTTGTGGATATTTGGCAAAAACCAATGATATTTCATTTGAAAACATGAAAAACGCCATCATTTATGGATCCAATTTAGCATCATTTTGTGTGGAAAAATTTGGAACAGAACGAATGCAAGAGTTAACAACAGATGAGGTTACAAAACGATTAGAAGCGTTCAAGAAATTGACGCAATTTGACATAAAATTATCGTAATTTTAATCCGCAGTTTTTTGGTTGCGGATTTTTTTTTAATATTAAAATAAAACTATTGAAATAAAAATGAGTGATGCTATTAAACACGAATGTGGAATTGCATTGGTTCGATTAAAAAAACCGCTACAATTTTATAAAGACAAATACGGTTCTGCATTTTACGGAATCAATAAAATGTATTTGTTGATGGAAAAACAGCACAATCGTGGTCAAGATGGTGCAGGATTTGCAAGTATCAAATTTAATGTTGAGCCAGGAACAAGATATATTAGCAGAGTTCGTTCGAATCAATCTCAACCAATTCAGGATATTTTTGCACAAATCAACGAACGTATCAATAGTGTTTTTGAAGAATTTCCAAATAAAAAAGACGATGTAAAATGGCAAGAAGAACACATTCCTTACATTGGAAATTTATTTTTAGGTCACGTTCGTTATGGAACTTTTGGTAAAAATAGCATAGAAAGTGTGCATCCTTTTTTGCGTCAAAGCAATTGGAAACATAAAAACCTGATTGTTGCAGGAAACTTTAATATGACGAATTCCAATCAAATTTTAGAAGAATTGATTGAGTTGGGTCAACATCCAAAAGAGTTTACAGATACTGTAACTGTGATGGAAAAAATTGGTCATTTCTTGGAAGATGAAGTTGCCAAATTATATCAAGAAGCCAAAAAAGAAGGATTTAATAAAAGACAAGCTTCACCATATATTGAAGAACATTTAAGCTTGAAAAAAGTATTAAAAAGATCATCAAAAAGTTGGGATGGAGGCTATGCAATGGCTGGTTTGGTTGGTCATGGAGATGCTTTTGTGTTGAGAGATCCAAATGGAATAAGACCTACTTTTTTCTTTGAAAATGATGAAATTGTGGCAGTTGCTTCAGAAAGACCTGTGATACAAACAGTATTTAATGTAAAACTAGAAGAAGTTCAAGAATTAGATCCAGGACATGCGTTGATTATCAAAAAGAGTGGTAAAACCTCCATAAAAAAAGTGAATGAGCCTGGAAATAAATTAGCCTGTTCTTTTGAGAGAATTTATTTTTCTAGAGGAAGTGATGCAAGTATTTATCAAGAGCGAAAAAACCTAGGAAAATTCGTTTTCCCACAAGTTCTAAAATCGATTAAAAGCGATGTTTCAAACACCGTTTTTTCATACATTCCTAACACAGCAGAAACTTCTTTTTATGGAATGACAGAAGCTGCAGAAGATTTGTTGAACGAACAGAAAACAGCTAAAATCTTAGCTGGTGGTAAAAATTTATCAGCAGCAATGGTTACTGAAATTTTATCAGAAAGACCTCGTTTTGAAAAAATTGCCATCAAAGATGTAAAATTGAGAACTTTTATTGCAGATGATAATTCAAGAGATGATTTGGTGGAACACGTGTATGATGTCACGTATGGAGTTGTAAAACCTACAGATAATTTGGTAATTATTGATGACAGTATTGTAAGAGGAACTACTTTAAAGAAAAGTATCATCAGAATTTTAGACCGATTGCAACCTAAAAAAATAGTAATTGTTTCATCTGCACCACAAATTAGATATCCAGATTGTTACGGAATTGACATGGCAAGAATTGACGCATTTATAGCTTTTAAAGCAGCTTTAGAATTGCTTAAAGACCAAAACAAGTATCATATTGTTGACGAAGTTTATAAAAAATGCAAAGAGCAGGAATCAAAAAAAGATGTAGAAATTGTGAATCATGTAAAAGAAATTTACAAACCTTTTTCTGATGAAGAAATTTCAGCTAAAATTGCAGAAATGTTGAAAACGGATGATATCAATGCTGAAGTAGAGGTTATTTTTCAAACAATTGAAGGGTTGCACAAAGCCTGTCCAAATCATTTGGGTGATTGGTATTTTACGGGGAATTATCCAACTCTTGGAGGACATAGAGTTGTAAATCAGGCATTTATTAATTTTTATGAAGGAAATAATAAAAGAGCATATTAAAAATAAAACGATATAAAATAAAAAAGCATCCAAATTTTGGATGCTTTTTTATTTTACAAAAGTTTGATGAAATTTACTTGGCAGCAGCGTATCTTCTCTCAACTTCATTCCAGTTAATCACTTTAAAGAAAGCGTTGATATAATCTGGTCTTCTGTTTTGATAATTTAAATAGTAAGCATGTTCCCAAACGTCCAATCCTAAAATTGGTGTTCCACCACAAGTTACTCCTGGCATTAATGGATTGTCTTGATTTGGTGTTGAACAAACCTCAACTTTTCCTCCTTTGTGAACACATAACCAAGCCCAACCTGAACCAAATTGAGTTGCAGCAGCTTTGCTAAATGCTTCAATAAAAGCATCTTTTGAACCAAATGCAGCCTCAATAGCATCTTTTAATTCGCCAGATAAATAGCCTCTATCTTCAGGATTCATTACTGTCCAAAACAAATTGTGGTTATAAAAACCACCACCATTATTTCGAACTGCACCATTTTTCATGTCTAAATTTGCAAGAATATCTTCAATAGATTTTCCTTCCAAATCAGTTCCTGCAATTGCGTTATTTAAGTTGTTTGTATATGCTTGATGATGTTTTGTATGGTGAATTTCCATCGTTTTTGCATCAATATTTGGTTCTAATGCGTCATAAGCATATCCTAATTCTGGTAATTGAAAAGCCATTTTTATATTTTTTTAAAGTTAATATATATTTGAAAGTGTAAATTTAACCATTATATAAAGGTTTTCCAAGAAGTTTCTGTTTTGATATTTGATAACTGCATAGAAAGTATTTATTCACCAAATTCACGCATAAATTCTTCTGCTTTTTCTACCATTTTTTTACTTCCACAAATAAAAGGAACTCTTTGATGCAAAGAAGTTGGCTGTACATCTAAAGTTCTTGTATAACCGTCAGACGATTTTCCTCCTGCTTGTTCAGCCAAAAAAGCCATTGGATTACATTCGTACAACAAACGCAATTTTCCATCAGGATTTCTAGAACCTTTTGGATACATATAAATGCCTCCTTTAATCATATTTCTATGAAAATCAGACACTAACGAACCAATATACCTACTTGTATAAGGTCTGTCTTCAGCTTCTTCTTGACAATATTTGATGTATTTTTTGATTCCCAAAGGAAAATC
>DAIUBY010000011.1:0-2333 GCA_036846425.1 Polaribacter sp. | reverse complement strand
CTTCAGCTTCTTCTTGACAATATTTGATGTATTTTTTGATTCCCAAAGGAAAATCCAAATAATTTCCTTCGTTTACAGAATAAATATTACCTGTTTCTGGAAATTCCATATTTGGATGAGACAAATAAAACGAACCAATTGCAGGATTTAATGTAAATCCATTTACGCCATGTCCAGTAGTATAAACCAACATGGTTGAAGTTCCATACACAATATATCCTGCAGCAACTTGTTCACTTCCTTTTTGCAGAAAATCTTCGATAGTTACAGGTGTTCCAACAGGAGTTACGCGTCTGTAAATAGAAAAAATAGTTCCTACAGAAACATTTACATCAATATTTGATGAACCATCTAAAGGATCAATCAAAACCACATATTTATTTTGATGGTTTTCATCTTGGCTATTAATCGTGATAAAATCGTCTTCTTCTTCGCTCGCAATTCCGCAAACAATATTTCGTTTTGTCAAGGTTTGAATAAACTTTTCATTGGCATAAACATCCAATTTTTGTTGATTTTCTCCTTGAATATTTACATCACCTGCAGCCCCAAGAATATCTACCAAACCAGCTTTGTTAACTTCGTAGTTGACGACTTTTGCAGCCAATCTAATAGAGTTGATTAATCGTGAAAGTTCTCCTGATGAATATTTGAAAGCGGATTGATTTTCGATAATAAATTCACCTAAAGTTTGATTTCTAGTTGACATGAAACGTTGTTAAAATATACTACAAAGATGCTATCTTTTTTATTTAACTACAACGATTTCGAAGAATTTTTTTCATCATTTTTGATTGATAAAAATTAACATAATTCATCAATTTGTCAAAAAATTAATAGAAATTTTTAAGCCTACTAAAATCGATTACATTTGCTTTAAATTTTAGCAAAAATGAATTTTATTGTGAGAGAAGGTCAACAAAAAGACCTTCAAGCAGTTTTGGATTTGATTATAGAATTGGCTGTTTTTGAAAAAGAACCCAATGCTGTTGAAATAATAAGAGAAGATTTGCTAAAAGACGGATTTTCAGCAAACCCAAAATTCAAACTTTTTGTAGCTGAAGAAAATGAAATCATAATTGGAATGGCGCTTTTTTACGAACGATATTCTACTTGGAAAGGTAAAACAATTCATTTAGAAGACCTAATTGTAACACAGCAAAAAAGAAATTTGGGTGTAGGAAAAGCATTGTACACAGCAGTTTTAAAATATGCGTTTGATAACAATTTTAACAGAGTTGCTTGGGAAGTGTTGGATTGGAACACAAATGCAATTGAGTTTTATAAAAGTACAGGCGCAACATATTTAAGTGGTTGGCATGTAGTGCAAATGAACAAAGAAAATCTAGCAAAATTTATTCAAAAATAACGGATAATGAAAATATTTAAGTTTGGAGGAGCATCAGTAAAAGATGCTGAAGGCGTAAAAAATGTAGCAAAAATCATTCAATCTGAAGGAAATTCAGACACGCTTGTAGTGATTTCTGCTATGGGAAAAATGACAAATGCGTTTGAAGAAGTAGTGGATGCTTATTACCATAAATCAGAAGAATTGCCATTAAAATTGAATTTTATTGATGAATATCATAAAAATATCATGAATGCACTTTTTGATAAAAACGATGCAGTTTATCAAGAAATTGATATTCTTTTTGGAGAATTAGGGTGGTTTTTGGCAAGAAATACGTCTCAAAGATACAATTACGTTTACGACCAAATTATTTGTTTTGGAGAGTTGTTATCCACCAAAATTGTAAGTGCATATTTGGCAAAAATTGGCGGAGAAAATGTTTGGTTTGATGTCCGAAATTACATTAAAACTGATAGCAATTACAGAGATGCAAAAGTTGATTGGAAATTGACTGAAAGCATTATCACATCAAAAGTTGATACCACAAAATTAAACATCACTCAAGGATTTTTAGCAGGAAATGACACTGAAAATACTACTACTTTAGGAAGAGAAGGTTCAGATTATACAGCAGGAATTTTTGCTTACTGTTTGAATGCCGAAAGCGTAACAATATGGAAAGACGTGGAAGGAGTATTAAATGCAGACCCAAGAGTTTTTTCGGAAACCACATTATTGAAACAAATTTCTTACGAAGAAGCAATTGAAATGGCGTTTTATGGAGCTTCTGTAATTCACCCAAAAACGTTGCAACCTTTGCAAAAAAAGGAGATTCCGTTGTTGGTTCGTTCTTTTATCAATCCTAAAGAATCTGGAACTAGAGTCTCAAAAGGGGCACTTTTAGAACCTTACATTCCGTGTTTTATTGTGAAGAAAAATCAAATTTTGGTTTCCATTTCTGCTTTAGATTTTTCGTTTATGG
>DAIUBY010000010.1:39590-45471 GCA_036846425.1 Polaribacter sp. | reverse complement strand
GAGTCACTTTAAAATACATTTTTAGTGACACCTTGAAAGACACCTAAACTTTGAGATTTATTGAATAATTTGATAATACCCTAAAAGTAAAAACCCACTAAATCCAATGATTTAGTGGGTTTTTTTACCTTTTGCATTGCTACTTGCAGAGAGGATGGGATTCGAACCCACGATACCGTTTCCAGTATACTACCTTTCCAGGGTAGCCAGATCAACCACTCTTGCACCTCTCTATTTTTCTTGAAATATTTTCAAGATAAATAAAGTTCAATTAATCCATCAGGAGTTTGAACTTCAATTACTTTGTTTTGTCTGTCAACTTTTTTGATAAATTCATCAACCATAGGAATAAAAATTTCTGTCCCTTCTCTATCAATTTCAAAAAGTGGTTGAGCCGCAGTTTCATTTATTTTTACAATGATTCCTACTTCTCCAAAGTTCCTATCTACAACTTTAAAACCAATAATTTCATGGAAATAAAATTGATCTCCAGAAAGTTTTGGCAATAAGGTTAATGGCAAATATATATCGGACTTTAAAATAGCGTCAGCATCAGCCTCGGAATTCACATCTTCAAATCGAACACGCAATTGATTTCCTTTGTGTAATGAACTTTTTTCAATAAAAAATGGAACCAGATTATTGCCAAAATCGACATAAACGGATTCCATTTCTTGATACAATTCAGGTTCGTCAGTATCTAATTTGATAACAACTTCCCCTTTAAAACTGTGTTTTCTGACGATTTTGCCTAAATAAAAACAATCTTCTTTACGCATTATCGTTCAAAAAAAGAATTATTCAGCAGTGTTTTCTTCAGTAGTTTCTTCAGTACCTTCAACTTCAGCTACTGGTTCTTCAACAACTTCGTCAACTTTTGCAGCTGCAGCAATTCTTGCTTCATTTACAGCTTTTTCAGCAGCCAATGCTTTTGCTTTGGCATCAGCTTGTGCTTTTGTCAATCCTTCTGATTTTGAAGTAACTTTTGCTCCTTTTTCTTCTAACCAAGCATTGAATTTTTCAGCAGCTTGCTCTTCAGTTAAAGCACCTTTACGAACTCCACCAGCTAAATGATTTTTCAACAATGCACCTTTGTACGACAAAATTGCTTTTGCAGTATCAGTAGGTTGTGCACCATTTTGTAACCATTTTACAGCTCCATCAACATCCAATTCGATAGTTGCAGGATTTGTGTTTGGATTGTAAGTCCCGATTTTTTCTAAGTAACGACCATCTCTTGTTGCACGTGCATCAGCAGCAACAATCCAAAAGAAAGGTTTGTTCTTTTTTCCGTGTCTTTGTAATCTAATTTTTACAGACATAATGTATTCATTTTGTAAGGTTCTCGACCTTGGTTAATACTAATTTTTACCATCTCGTGATAAGTGGGCGCAAATATACAACTATTTTTAATTCTATCAACTTAAAATCAATGATTTAAAATCAATTTCAAAAATGAAAATTTTGTTGATAAATCAACCTTACACACAACCCATATTTCTATTTTGATTTTGTATTTTTAAGACTCGAATTTTCCCAAATATAAAGCCAATTATGTACTTAATTTTTGATACCGAAACAACAGGTTTACCCAAAAGTTGGAACGCTCCAATAACTGATACTGACAATTGGCCAAGGTGTATACAAATTGCGTGGCAATTGCATGATGTTTTAGGAAATCTGATAGAACACCGTGATTTTTTGATAAAACCTGATGGATTTAATATTCCTTTTGATGCCGAGAGAATTCATGGAATTTCAACAGAGTTAGCTCAAGAACAGGGAATTTCTTTAGAAGAAGGTCTTGCCTTATTCAATCAAGTTTTGAAAAAAACCACTTTTATTGTTGGGCAAAATGTAGGTTTTGATATCAATATCATGGGATGTGAATTTCATAGATTGGGCATTGAAAACAACCTTACAAAACTTCCTGTTTTAGATACTTGTACTGAAAAAACTGCTTCATTGTGCAAACTTCCTGGTGGACGTGGTGGAAAATTCAAATTACCAACATTAACAGAATTACACAAACATCTTTTTGGAGTTGATTTTGAAGAAGCCCACAATGCAACTGCCGATGTTGAAGCAACAACTCGCTGTTTTTTCGAGTTGATTCGTATTGGTGAATTCAGTAAAAGTGAATTAAAAGTTGATGATTCTTATTTTCAAAATTTTAAAGAAAAAAATCCAAATGAAATACAAGTCATTGGTTTACAGCACGTCAATTTAAAAAAAGAAAGTGCTAAAATCAAAAAAAGACTTGACAAACTCAAAGATGATGTTACTTCAAAAACAACTAAAGAAGGACTTTCTGAACTTTCAAATGTTAGTTTCAGTCATTTACACAACCACACACAATTTTCGGTTTTGCAATCTACCATTCAAATTGATGCTTTGGTAAAAGCGGCTGCAGCTGATAAAATGCCTTCAGTTGCCATGACAGATACTGGAAATATGATGGCCGCTTTTCATTTTGTAAATACCATTTTAAATCATAATAAAGCTGCTGAACATCAACTCAAACCTATTATTGGTTGCGAATTTAATATTTGCGAAGATCATAAAAATAAATCCATAAAAGACAATGGTTTTCAAGTTGTCTTGCTTGCAAAAAACAAAAATGGCTATCACAATTTGGCGAAAATGTCATCCATCGCATTTATTGATGGATTTTATTATGTCCCTAGAATTGATAAAGAAATCATCAAAAAATACAAAGAAGATATTATTGTTTTGTCAGGAAATTTATATGGAGAAATTCCCAGTAAAATTCTAAATCTTGGCGAACATCAAGCTGAAGAAGCTTTACTTTGGTGGAAAAATGAGTTTCAAGACGATTTTTATTTGGAATTGATGCGCCACAATCAGCAAGATGAAAGTATTGTAAATGAAACTTTATTGAAGTTTTCTAAAAAACATGACATCAAAATTGTTGCTACAAACAACACTTTTTATTTAGAAAAAAAAGATGCGAATGCTCACGATATTTTATTGTGTGTAAAAGATGGCGAAAAGCAAGCAACACCAATTGGAAAGGGTCGTGGTTACAGATATGGATTGCCAAACCAAGAATATTTTTTCAAATCAACAGAAGAAATGAAAAAACTTTTTGCTGATATTCCAGAGGCAATTAGTAACGTGCAAGAAATCGTTGATAAAATTGAAATTTTTTCATTGGCAAGAGAAGTTTTGTTACCTGCTTTTGATATTCCAAAAGAATTTCATTCTCAAGAAGATTTGATAAATGGGGGAAAAAGAGGTGAGAATAATTATTTGAGACATTTAACCTATCAAGGTGCACAAAAAAGATATGGTGAATTGACAGATTCACTAAAAGAACGTCTTGATTTTGAGTTAGAAGTTATTGAAAAAACAGGATATCCTGGTTATTTTTTAATTGTAGAAGATTTCATTAGAGAAGCACGAAATATGGGAGTTGCTGTGGGTCCAGGACGTGGTTCTGCAGCAGGTTCAGTAGTTGCATATTGTTTGTGGATTACCAATATTGATCCTATCAAATACGATTTACTTTTTGAGCGTTTCTTAAATCCTGAGCGTGTTTCCATGCCCGATATTGACATCGATTTTGATGATGAAGGACGCAGCAAAGTCATGGATTACGTGATTCAAAAATACGGTTCTAATCAAGTTGCGCAGATTATTACTTATGGAACAATGGCTGCAAAATCATCTATTAGAGATACTGCAAGAGTGTTGGATTTGCCATTATTTGAAGCGGATAGAATTGCAAAATTGATTCCAAATGTCATCAAATTACAGAATATTTTTAGTAATGACGAACGAAATAAATCAAAAATTGATGGACTTCGTGCGGAAGACAAACTCTTAATTGAGGAATTAAGACAACTTTCTGAAGGTTCAAATTTAGCTTCAGAAACAGTAAACAAAGCCACAATTTTAGAGGGTTCTGTAAGAAATACAGGAACACATGCTTGTGGTGTAATCATTACTCCTGGAGATATTACCAATTATGTTCCTGTGGCTTTGGCAAAAGATTCTGATATGTATGTGACACAATTTGACAATGCCGTTGTAGAATCTGCAGGATTGTTAAAAATGGATTTTTTAGCATTAAAAACATTAACATTAATTAAAGATACTGTAAAAATTGTCAAAGCTAGGCATGGTGTAGATTTGGATCCTGATTCATTTCCTTTGGATGATGAAAAAACCTATGAATTATTCCAAAAAGGAGAAACAGTTGGGATTTTTCAGTACGAATCTCCTGGAATGCAAAAACACATGCGCTCGTTAAAACCGACAGTTTTTGGGGATTTAATTGCCATGAATGCCTTATACAGACCAGGACCAATGGAATATATTCCTTCTTTCATCAACCGAAAACATGGTACTGAAGAAATTGAATATGATTTGCCTGATATGGAAGAATATTTGGCTGAAACTTACGGAATTACAGTATATCAGGAGCAAGTGATGTTGCTTTCGCAAAAATTGGCTAATTTCTCTAAAGGTGAAGCTGACGTTTTGCGAAAAGCGATGGGAAAAAAACAAGCAGCTGTTTTGGATAAAATGAAACCAAAATTTATTGAACAAGCTGTTGCAAATGGACATGATGCACAAAAACTAGAAAAAATTTGGAAAGATTGGGAAGCTTTTGCAAGTTATGCTTTCAACAAAAGTCACTCTACTTGTTATGCATTTATTGCGTATCAAACAGCCTATTTGAAAGCGCATTATCCTGCTGAATACATGGCTTCTGTGTTGTCAAATAATATGAATGACATCAAGCAAGTTTCCTTTTTTATGGAAGAATGCAAACGAATGGGATTGCAAGTTTTAGGACCTGATATCAACGAATCGTACTTGAAATTTTCTGTAAATAAGCAAGGAGCTGTGCGTTTTGGAATGGCTGCCATCAAAGGTGTTGGAGCTCATGCAGTAAAATCGATTATTGATGAACGCAAAGAAAATGGTGCTTATGCTTCGATTTTTGATTTGGCAAAACGTGCTGATTTGCGTGTTGCCAACAAAAAAGCGTTTGATAGTTTGGTAAAAGCAGGTGCTTTTGATTCGTTTACTAATACTCACAGAGCGCAATATTTTGCATTGGATGAAAAAGGGATTACATTTTTAGAACGTGCTATGAAATTTGGAAGTAAATTTCAAGAAAATAAGAATTCAACACAGGTTTCTTTGTTTGGAGAAACCTCTACAATTCAATTTGATGAGCCTGAAATTCCGAGTTGTGAAACTTGGGGAACTATGGAGTTATTAAGTGAAGAAAAAGAAGTAATTGGCATGTATATTTCTGCACATCCTTTAGATGATTTTAGAAATGAAATGGCTTTTTGCAACACAAATTTGTCGATTTTCAAAGAAGATTTGAAAGAATTTACTGGGAAAAATATATCCATTGCAGGAATTATTACAGATGTGCAACATCGAGTTTCTAAAACTGGAAATCCCTGGGCTTCCTTTATTTTAGAGGATTATAATGACCATTATGAATTCCGAATTTTTAAAGAAGATTACTTGAAATTCAAACATTTTTTGTCCTTGAAAAATTTTGTGTACATAAAAGCAAGTTTCAAAAAGAACTATTATAATGAGGAAGTGAGCATTTCTTTCAATGATTTTAAATTATTGACAGAGGTTTTAGACACCTATTGCGAAAAACTCACCATCAATATTCCTATTGAAAATTTGAAAGAAGAAACAATTTTAAACTTAGAAACTATCTTAAAAAATAATCTAGGAAAAACTCCACTAAAATTCACAATTTGGGATGAAGTAGAAAATATTGAGGTAAATCTGCCAAGTAGAAACACAAAAATAAATGTTTCAAGTTCGTTATTGGATATTTTACAAAAACAACAAATTCATTATAAATTGAATTGAT
>DAIUBY010000010.1:23239-39490 GCA_036846425.1 Polaribacter sp. | reverse complement strand
AAAGATTCATCTAACAATAAGTTTCCTTTGTTGATAATCAACACACGATCACAAACTGCTTCCACTTCTTGCAAAATATGAGTAGAAAATAAGACAGTTTTCTCTTTTCCCAATTCTTTAATCAAAGCTCTAATTTCTACTAATTGATTTGGGTCTAAACCTGTAGTTGGCTCGTCTAAAATTAATACTGATGGATTGTGCAAAATAGCAGCTGCAATGCCAACTCTTTGCTGATATCCTTTTGACAATTGATGGATTTTTTTATGAGCCTCAACTTGTAAACCAACTTTCTCCAAACAAATTTCAATTTGTTCTTTTATAGAACCATTTTCTGAATTTGATAATTTATAAATTGACGCACAAAAATTCAAGTATTCTCGCACATACATATCTGAGTACAACGCATTATGTTCTGGCAAATAGCCAATTGTTTTTTGAGCTTCAATCGGGCTTTTCAAGACATCAATTTCATCAACAAAAATTGCGCCTTCATCAGGTTTTAAATATCCTGTCAAAATTTTCATCATGGTTGATTTTCCTGCACCATTTGGACCTAAAAACCCAATTATTTCTCCGTTTTTAGCATCAAATGAAATGTCATTCAACACTTTTTGATTGCCATAATTTTTTGAAACGGAAGTAACTTTTATTGACATTTTCTTGTTTTAATTTGAAGATTGTAATCTGATTTTTCGAATGTTTTTCATGCGTTTCCAAGCCAATTTATGACGTTGTTTATACAACCAAAGTGTGCCCAAATCTAATAAAAAATAAAAGAAACTGATGCCACTTGGCGGATTATAACTGGGTAAAAAATCAAAAATTCCCCAAGCTGTTGTTGGCCAAAACCAACGTTTATAATAGGTTCCAACTTGTTCTAAAACAACTACAGTAAGATACATTGTTAAATAAAAAAGACGTTCTCTAGGTTTGTTTCTTAAAATCAACAAAGTGGCAATTGTCATCAAAAAACCGAAAACATCATTTTCAAAAATTAAAAAAACAGTGGCATATATGGATATAAAAATAGTAAAGAACCTCTCTAAAGATAGATGATGCACTTTTATAGAAGCCGCTTTTGAAAAACACAAAACCGCAATAAATACAAAAGCGTGCCCAAAAGGAATGTAATGAGGCACGTTTTCCAATCTGTACGTGTACATTCCCATTACAATTGAAAATAAATATTCGCCAAAATAAGCAATCAAAACTGCTGCTAACATCTGTTCCTTGAGTCGTTTATTTACTTTAAAAAAAGTAATTGCAAACATCACAATCATCAAAGAATTGGCATAAAGCTGGGCGTTTTCAGTAATTTTTACCATGTAAAAACTATCTAAAAACAAGCCAACAATAAAAAATAAATACAACAAACCTAAGGTTTTGAATGTTGTATAAAAAGAAGATTTTGAAGCAACTACACTCATGCAACGAAAATAAGGAAACAAAACAAAAATGGCTCAAAAAAATTGAGCCATTTGTTTATAATTTTTTGATATGATATTACAATTGATAACGAACTCTGAAACTTACAAATCTTGGTAAAATAAATGTTTCATTGATTCTAAATGAAAGATTATTCTGATTTACGGATATATTTGAGCTAGTTGCTAATAAATTGCTTCCAACCAATTCATATTCCCATTTAGCATCTTTGTCTTTTCTGTAGGCAAAAGAGGCATTTAAAATATTGAAAGAGTTTACAACATCGCCATTCTGTTTTACCTCTGTAAATGAAAAGTCAGATTTAAAAGTTAATGAATTCCAAATATATGCGTCAAAATCAATTCCTGTTCTTTGTGTTAAACCTTTAACAGTTGTATTTCTAGATGTATTATTTTGATCAGAAAAATCAGCATTATAAAATAAATTTACATTTGGTGCTTTTGTATAATTAGTTCCAATTCTTGTATTGAATCCTCTTGAGATATTTTTGTTCAAATTTCCTACACTATTAAGAAATTGATAACTTTTGTTGTAATTGAAATTTCCTCCCAATCTTCCAGTAATTTTTTTGATGGTTTTGCTAACATTTGCAAATGCTGTAAAACTTTCAAAATCTTCAGGAGAATTAATAGCTAGACTGCTTGAAACCACAGAACCAGGAGGAAAATCAATATCACTAGTTACTTGATTGATTGTTTTTCTATAATTCAACCTTGCAAAAACACTACTATTATTAAATAAATTGAAACTATTATAATTTAGCGAAACATTGTGAAAACTAGCATTGATCAATTCATCATTTCCTATAATAAATGAATTGTAATTTCTTGCAACGATACCTCTTGCAATTTGGTTAACATCTGTAAAATTCACTTGTTGTCTGTATGTAAAATTCAAACTTTCGCTTCTTTTGAATTGGGCGATAAGATTAAATTCTGGCAACACTTTGAAAAATTTATCTTGAAAGTATTCTGTTCCGTATTGTGTGTTTTGAGAATTGTAAGAATGCACTGTAAAACCAGGAGTTATGGTAAAAATTCCTTTTTTCAAACGATATCTCACACCTGCATAAATGTCTGTAAAATTATATTCAGTGTCATTTGTTGTTTGTGCCTGAAAAGTTGGATTTGGTGTCAATTCATTTCCATTGTCTAAAATTTGGAAAAAACGAGAGTTGTAATTTTGATTACTCAAAATAGTTCCAGCCACAAAATTCAAATTACTTACCGAATTTAGGATGTAGTAATAATCCAATTTTGCATCCATTTGATTGGTTTTTACACGTCTGTCTTGTTCTAAATTGTAGAACATATTGCTTCTATCCAATCCTAAAGTAAGTGCTGCATCATCAAAACCATCTCTTTTTGTTAAATCAGGATCATTATTATTATCTGGATTGTTCTCTAAGGAAGCAATGTAAAATGGATCTTCATCTTGCAATAAATGCTTGATTTCTAAAGCAAAAATACTTTTTTCACTTGCAGTGTAGAAGTAACTCAAATCTTGATTGATGGTAAAAGGAGTAGCATTTTCTCTTTCTGTAATATCACTCAACACTTGCGAATTTACGTTATCTGTTCTGAATTCATTTGAAAAACGACCTGCAATGTTGTAATTCATTTGATTGTTAATGTCTTTTTTATAGATAGACGTAAATCGAAATAATCCAGAATTACTTGTTTGATTGGTAGTGTTATCTACAATATCATCAGGTGTATTTGGGTCAACATAATCAATTGTGTTGATATTTCTTTGACCATTGTTATTGCTCGAAAAAATTAAAAATCCACCTAAATTCAGTTTTTTATTGGGAGAATAACTAAAATTGAAAGCTGATAATTTGGTTTCAATTTTATTGGCATTTCTGGCATTTGCGGTTAAAAATCCAATTCCTGCATCAGCAATATTGATGTTGGTTCCATTTGAAGGACTTTGACTTTGAAAATTAGCTCCAAAACTTCTTAAATCTCCTCTACTCAAAACAACTTCTCCTATATTGTTAACATCTCCAATAAAATTAAGTGTATATTTTGGGGTGTAATAAAACAGTTTTGGCTGAAAAAGATACAAGGTTTCATCAGGAGCATCTCCAGCACCAGCTGTTACATCACCAAACCAAAAATTCTTTTTGCCTTCTTTCAATTTGATGTTGATAGCAACTCTGTCTTCATTGTTTTGAACACCACTTAATTGACCAACATCCGAAAAATTACGTAAAACCTGAATTTTATCAATCGCATTTGATGGAATGTTTTTAGAAGCTAATTTGGTATCTCCACTAAAAAAATCTTTTCCATCAATGGTAATTTTTTCAACAGGTTTTCCTTCTACTTCAATTTGCCCAGCAGCGTTTATTTCAACTCCTGGTAATTTTTTTAGAACGTCTTCTAGTTTTCGTTCTGTACCGTTTTTGAAAGAATCTGCATTGTAAGAAATGGTATCTCCACTAATTGTTACAGGCATTTTTGTTACAATGTTTATTCCATCTAACATATTGTCCTCTTTCATGGTGAAATTTTTTACAATATCAGCTGTTGTAGTTTTGATGATTGTTGAAATTTCTTTAAACCCAATATAACTGATTTTAACGGTATAAGATGTGTTGTTTTTTAAATCGAGTCTGTAAAATCCTTTGGCATCAGAGAAACCATAAGACGCAATTGCTTTAGAAACATCATCAATTGCAATAACATTTGCCATTTCTAAAGGAACTCCAATAGAATCTTTTACAACTCCAGTTAATTTTACTTGGGCACTAGAAATCCAAGTCACCATAAAAATGGCGATTACAATAATTTTTTTCATTGTTGTTGTTTGATTAATTTTAGTTGGCTTTGAATTAGAATCTTCCTCTTCCACCACCATTACCTCTTCCTTGGAAACGCTCTCTTACTTCCTCTGCTTTTTCTTTAATGATTTTGTTGTATTTTTCTCTTTCAACTTTATCACCTTTAGTTGGTTTTTGAATTTCAATTTTAACATCAGGATTGATTGATATTTCTGTACACAACATGGTTGTTCTTCCTGCGTTTAACTCTAAAATCAAACCTGGTAAACCCCAATAAATTGTTGGTCCTGCACTAACAGGAATTTGAGGTGAATACCAAGCAACAACATCCAGCATTTTTACTTCCTCTTTTTTATCTGCATTTTCGTTGTTATTTCTTCTTCCAAAGATGCTTCCCATATCAATGTTTTTGTCTTCAATAGTCATTGTTGCTTTGTAACAAGTATAATCTCCAATTTTTTTGGTTTCTGAAGTTAATTGCCATTGAGGTTGTTCCATTTTTTCAACAATTAGAAAACGTTTGCTAAACATTTCAATGTCTTCAATCATTTCTTTGTCTTTCAAGTTTTTATACACAGAACCTTGTCCATTGCTATTTCCCCAACTTGGACCATTTGTTCCAGGAGCATCTAATTTCACATCTTCTTTGAATGAACTTTCTGATTTTGTAAAACTTAAAGTGTATGTTTTTTCAAGAACACTTTTAAAACGAGCCATCATTTGTTGTTTTTGTTGCTCAGTCATTTCGTTTCCGAATCTACTCATGTCCATTGAAGTTTTAGACATATAAACAGCTTTCCCTTGAAATTCTTTTTGAGCAAAAGTAGTTACTGTAACAAATGCTAAAAGAAATTTAATTGTTGATTTCATAATTTTTGATTAAATTTTCGTCAAAAGTATTTTAAATACCTTCAAGTTAGACTTAAAAAAAACTTAAAAGTTTAATGAGTACTCAAAATAATTAAACAAAAAGATAATCTTACCCTCCAATTTTAATTTCAATACCTTTTCCATCTCTGCTCTGAAAACGATCCATCAACTCTTTATTTTTTTCATCGCGAATTTTATCATATTCAGCTTGAGTTACAATTTTACCTTTGTCAGGCTCAGAAATCGTGATTTTTTCTGATGGATTCAAAACAATTTCTGTGCAAACTATCGTCGTTTTTCCGTCATTAATTTCCAAAATCAATCCTGGTAAACCATGGTAAATTGTTGGTCCATTGCTAATAGGAATTTGAGGTGTATACCAAGCTGTAGTTGTGATGGTTTCTATTTTTTTAGTTTGCTTAGTTTCTCCATTTTCAACAGTCATTGAAATATTTTCTACATCTTTTGAAAATGTAGCTTTATAACAAGTATAATTGCCAATATTTTTTGTTTCGGAAGTTAATTGCCATTGATAACTTGGGATGGAATCTTTGATCAAAAACGTTTTTCCCATAATATCGGTTTTACTCACAAAGCGTTTTTCTTTCAAGTTTTTGAAATACAAACTTCCTGAACCTCCACCTCCAAAAACCGAGATAACTTGCATTCCTCCCATATTTGCTTGCGGATTTGGTGCGTTTAATTTTTCTTCCTCTTTATAACTAGAAGTTGTTTTATCAAATTCTAAAATAAACGTTTTTTGATTCATTTTTTGAAATCGTTCTTCCAATTCTTGTTTTTGAGCTTCAGACAAGTTAGAATCTCCTCCAATTTTAAAACCCGTTTTTCTGTTCGTTTTATAAACCGCTTTTCCAGTAAAATCTTGTGCAATTGAGTTTAGTACAAAACCCAAAAGTGTAATTGCTATTAAATGTGTTTTCATTAGTTTTTATTTTTATGGTTAAAATTTTGGGTTAATTGTTTCATTTTTAAAACTCTTTTTTTCAATAGCTCCAATAAACGATCTATTTCTTTTGATTTTCCATCTACACCAATACTGAAATTGGTAATACCGTTTTCTTTAATGATATTTTTTACAGTAACTTTCATAACAATTTCACTTTCAGGGTTGTTTTCTTTAAAAACATCTTTAAAATCTTCCCATTTAATCGTGTCAATTTCTTCTAAAGAATCCAAAGAAATCTCAATAGATTCAAAATTTGATTCTAAAGATATTTTTTTCTCTTGAGAAAAAGCAATGCTTGATAAAAGCAAAAAAGTAATAGTGACTAAATTTTTCATACTATTTATTGGTTTTTAAATTCTTGACAAATATCTCTCAAATGAAATATAGAATGCGTTAATGAGTGTTAACGTGTGTTAACACATTATTTTTTTCAAGTTAACTAACTATCTTTGAGGCATGAATACCAAGAAATACCAACTTATTTTCTACTTTATTACAGCTACAATTGTGGGTACAATTGCAGTACAATTTTTTTGGAATTTTAAAAATTACGAAGAAAATAAAGTGCGAGTTGCAAATGAAATTCAGTTGAGTTTAGACAATGCTATTGAAGAATATTATGCAAAATTGGCAAAAACGGATTATACAACTATTCTGAATTTGAGTAACAATCCTAATGATACAACCTTTCCAAAATTGCCAAAATTTGACACACTTATTAAAAATTCAGTTGCTTTTAAAAAATTTAATAATACCCGTAAAAAAAACACTGAAAAAGTAAAAACAAGTTTTGAGGTTACCAGTATTTCTTTTAAAAGCGAAGACGGATCTTTTGAAAAAGAAAAAGACACCATTGTTAAATATTTAAAAGAAATAAACAAGCCAATTGATGAAATTTCTCCTAAAAATATTAAAGAAATTAGAATTCAAAAAAGCGATTCTTTTCAATTCTTTTCTGGCAAAAAAATGGCTGATAGTTTGAAGATGGTCAGAAATTTACAACCTATTTTTATTTCATTCTCAACCAATGAAATTGACTATCAACAATTGGATTCTTTACTAAAAAATCAATTGGTTTTGAAAAAAATTCCGATTGATTTTACGTTCAATCACTACAAAAAAGACACCATTTTTTATTCTACGAAAGACACTATTTTACAGACAACTTTTGAAAAAAGTGTCTATTCAAAATCGACCTTTTTAAAAGACAATGAAGATTTTGAATTGCGTTATAACAATATCGATTTTGAAGCCTTAAAACGAAGTTCTTTAGGTATTTTTTTATCACTTGTATTGTCATTATTGATCATTTCGTGTTTGTTTTATTTGTTGAAAATAATCAATCAACAGAAAGAATTGGCAAGCATCAAAAACGATTTAATAAGCAATATTACACACGAATTTAAAACACCAATTGCAACAATTTCAACTGCTATTGAAGCAATTGAAAATTTTAATGTGTTGGATGACAAAGAAAAAACAAAAAAATACCTTTCAGTTTCTTCCATTCAATTAAAAAAATTGCATCAAATGGTGGAAAAATTGCTAGAAACTGCTACTTTGGATAGTGAACAATTGTATTTGAAAAAAGAAAAAATTGACATTATTGAAGTAATCAAAAAAATTGTGGCAAAACATCAATTATTATGTCCTTCAAAATCAATTAGTTTTGAATCAAATATTGAAAATATTTTGGTAAATGTGGATGCTTTTCACTTTGAAAATGTGATTTCAAATTTGATTGATAATGCTATAAAATATGGTGGAAATACAATTGAAATCAACATCATTTCCAATGAAAAAGATACAGAAATAAGTGTCTCAGATGATGGAAATGGGATTGAAAAAACGCATCAGGAAAAGATTTTTGAGCAGTTTTACAGAGTTCCAAAAGGAAATACGCATGATGTAAAAGGTTTTGGAATTGGCTTGTATTATTGCAAAAAAATCATTGAAAAACATCATGGAATAATTGGTGTAAATTCGACCAAAAAACACACTATTTTTAAAATTCAATTGCCCAATGAATAAGATAAAAATTCTATTAGCAGAAGACGAAGCAAGTTTGGGAATGATTGTAAAAGAGAGTTTAGAATCCAGAGATTTTGAGGTTTTTTTGGCAGAAAATGGTGAAGAAGCTTTTAAAATATATCAAAAAGAAACACCTGATATTTTGGTTTTGGATGTGATGATGCCCAAAAAAGACGGATTTACGTTGGCAAAAGAAATTCGAGTAGAAAACAAACGAATTCCGATTATTTTTTTAACGGCAAAATCTCAAACTTCGGATGTTTTAGAAGGTTTTCAATTGGGAGGAAATGACTATCTGAAAAAACCCTTTTCCATGGAAGAATTGATTGTACGCATCAAATCGTTGCTAAACAGAATTGAGTTTCAAACCAATTTAGAGGCTATTGAAATTGGAAAATATCATTTTAATTTCACCAAGCAAACCTTGTCTTTTAATGACAAAACATTTCAATTGACTTCCAGAGAAACTGAATTGCTTTTTCAATTGTCTGAAAAGAAAAACGAGTTGTTGGATAGAACATTTATCCTCAACAAGTTATGGGGAAATGACGATTTTTTTAATGCTAGAAGTATGGATGTTTTTATCAGTAAACTCAGAAAAAAACTGCAATATGACCCAAATATTCAAATTATCAATGTTCGTGGTTTTGGATACAAATTAATTTATTAATCGCAATACTATCTTTTTTTATTACTTTAGCAACCCGTTATTTAATCTCATAGAATTTAAAATATGCACGTTGCAATTGCAGGAAATATTGGTGCTGGAAAAACCACACTTACCCAACTTTTAGCCAAACATTATAAATGGAAACCACATTTTGAATCTGTAGATGAAAATCCTTATTTAGACGACTTTTACGCAGAAATGGAACGTTGGTCATTTAACTTGCAAGTGTATTTTTTAAACAGTCGTTTTCGTCAAATTTTAGAATTGCGAGAATCTGGAAAAAACATCATTCAAGACAGAACTATTTATGAAGATGCGCATATTTTCGCACCAAATTTACATGCAATGGGTTTGATGACAAATCGAGATTTTCACAATTACAGTTCGTTATTTGAGTTGATGGAAAATTTAATTACTCCTCCAGATTTGTTGATTTATTTACGTGCAAACATTTCAACATTAGTTGGTCAAATTCACAAACGTGGAAGAGAATACGAAAACAGTATCAGTATTGATTATTTAAGCAGACTCAATGAACGTTATGAAGCTTGGATTTCTACGTACACCAAAGGAAAATTATTAATTATTGATGTTGACAATCTCGATTTTGTAAGTAATCAAGAAAATTTGGGTTATGTAATTGACAGAATTGATTCTCAAATCAATGGATTGTTTTAGGATTCATTCATCCTTCAAAAAAACTTTTTAAAAATATTTTTCACTCTTTTTGTAACAAAATGTTGATTTGATACGTATAAAGATTTGTAGTAAAAATTTTACGAATTAAAAATCTATACAAATCATTTAGATGAGACAACTTAAAATTACAAAACAGGTTACCAACAGAGAAACTGCGTCATTAGACAAATACTTACAAGAAATTGGAAAAGTAGATTTAATCACTGCAGATGAAGAAGTAGAATTAGCACAGCTAATCAAAGCAGGTGATCAAAGAGCCTTAGAAAAATTAACCAAAGCAAATTTACGATTTGTAGTTTCTGTGGCAAAACAATACCAAAATCAAGGGTTAACATTGCCAGATTTAATCAACGAAGGAAACTTAGGATTGATCAAAGCCGCAAAACGTTTTGATGAAACCAGAGGTTTTAAATTTATTTCATACGCAGTTTGGTGGATTCGTCAATCAATTTTGCAAGCATTAGCAGAACAATCAAGAATTGTGCGTTTGCCATTGAACAAAATTGGTTCGATTAACAAAATCAACAAAATGTATGCGTTTTTAGAGCAAGAAAATGAGCGCCCACCAAGTGCTGAAGAAATTGCTAAAAAACTAGATATGACCGTGAATGACGTAAAAGAATCTATGAAAAATTCTGGACGTCACGTTTCTATGGATGCTCCATTAATTGAAGGTGAAGATTCTAACTTATATGATGTTTTAAACTCTGGAGAATCTCCAAATCCTGATAAAACTTTAATTCACGAATCGTTAAGAATCGAAATTAACAGAGCCTTAGAAACCTTAACACCAAGAGAAGCAGATGTTGTAAAATTGTATTTTGGTTTAGGTGAACACCAGCCAATGACGTTGGAAGAAATTGGAGAAACTTTTGATTTAACACGTGAAAGAGTTCGTCAAATCAAAGAAAAAGCGATTAGACGTTTGAAACATACTTCAAGAAGTAAAATTTTGATGACGTATTTGGGATAAATTACAAATCATTAAATATCAATACTTTAACAAAACCTTGACAAATTTAAGTCAAGGTTTTTGTTATTTAATAACAATAGGTTAACATTTATATTATAATAAATACGATTATCAGCCACAAAAGTTACACTAAATACATGGTTTCTTAAACTTTACTTAATATCCAAAAAAAGTATCAAACATACATTTGCGTCGGAAAAAATAAACAACCGAACGTATGAAAAAAATTTTACTATTATTTACAATTTTATTTTCAGTCTACACAAACTCCCAAGGAAAAGGAGTTATCTCTGGAAAAGTAACTGAAAAAGAAAGTAACTTTTCTTTACCTGGAGCAACTATAAAATTATCTGGGTCAAACAAGTACACAACTTCAGATATCAATGGAGATTTTGAATTTTTGGATATAGAAGCAGGAACCTATCAAATCGAAATCACATACATAGGATACCAAAAACTTTCACAAGAAATTAAAGTTGAAGCAGGTAAAAACAATAAAGTTTCTTTAGTTCTTTCTCCAGGAACAGAACAATTAGGTGAAATTGTTATTATGGGAGATCGTTTAAAAGGACAAGCTAAAGCAATTAATAAACAAAAAACAAATCAAAATATTACTAATATTATTTCATCAGACCAAGTGGGACGTTTTCCAGATGCAAATATTGGAGATGCTTTGAAACGTATTTCTGGAATTACCATGCAAAATGATCAAGGTGAAGCAAGAAACATCATCATAAGAGGTTTAGCTCCAAGTTTAAACTCTGTAACATTGAATGGAAATAGAATTCCATCAGCTGAGGGTGATAATAGAAATGTGCAAATGGATTTAATTCCTGCTGATATGATTTCTACAATTGAAGTAAACAAAACACTTACCTCTGATATGGATGCTGATGCAATTGGTGGTTCAGTAAATTTAGTTACTAGAGCAACTCCAAATGGTCAAAGAATTTCTGGAACATTGGCTGGTGGATTTAGTCCTATCAGAGATAAAGGAAATTACACAGCTGGTTTTGTATATGGAGATCGTTTTTTTGACAATAAACTGGGAGTTGTATTAAGTTCGTCTTACAATAACAACACTTTTGGATCAGACAATTTAGAATCAGAATGGGTTAAAGGAAGAAAAGATCAGGTATATATTGAAGAATATGATATCAGAAAATATGATGTGCAACGTATCAGAAATTCTTTTGCTTTCGCAACTGATTATAAAATAAATGATAACAATAATATCTACTTCAATGCTATTTATAATTATAGAGACGATTTAGAAAATCGATATCGTACAAGATATAGAGGAATCAGACCAATTTATAATGCTAATGATGATATTACAGGTTTTACAGGAGATGTAAGAAGACAAACTAAAGGTGGTATCAATGACAAATTGAACGAAAATACACGTTTAGAAAGACAAACTGTTCAAAATTATTCTATTGGCGGAGAACATTTATTAGGTTCAAAATTAGATATGAGTTGGTCTGTAAATTATGCAAAAGCCGCAGAAAACAGACCAAATGAAAGATACATTGAATTTCATAACAGAGGACTCAATTTTAATATGAATTTGACTGACGAACGCTTTCCTCTAATAACAGCAACAGGTGACAATGCTATTGCTGATTTCCGTTTACGAACAATTTCTGATAATTTTAATTATACAGATGAAAGCGAATTAGGAGCAAGATTAGATTTTAGAACGCCATTTTCAGTTATCGAAAACCAAAAAGGAAGATTACGATTTGGTTTGAGAATGAGAGCAAAAGATAAATTAAGAGATAATATTTTTTATGAATATGATCCAGTAAATGCTTTCGGAAATTTAAATACACATCCTAATACATTTTTTGGAGGAGAAAACTGGCAAGTTGGTTCCCAATACGTTGCTGGTAATTTCGCAACAAGATCATTTTTAGGAAGTCTTGATTTAAACAATGCAACTCTGTTTGATAAGGAAGCTAATCCTGCTGAATATTTAGGATTAAACTACACTGCAAATGAAATCATCTATGCTTCATACCTTAGATGGGATCAAGACTTTAACGAAAACCTTTCTATGATTGCAGGTTTGCGTATTGAAACTACAGATATAGATTATACAGCTAACTACATCTTAGACGAGGAAGAATTAGTAGGAGAAATTAATACAAAAAATGATTATACAAATTTGCTTCCAAGTATTTCATTCAAATATAATGGCAAAAACGATTGGGTATATAGAGCTGCATTTACAACTTCTTTAGCAAGACCAGATTATTTTGCGTTAACTCCATTTATCAGTGTTATTCCTGATGATGATTCAAATATTGATGCTGGAAATCCAAACTTAAATGCAACTTTCGCTTACAATTTTGATTTCATGGTAGAAAAATATTACAAATCAGTTGGATTACTTTCAGGAGGAGTTTTCTTCAAAAGATTGAATGATTTTATCTACACTTATAGAGACAATCAATATACCAATGCAAAATTTGCTGCTGATTTCCCAAATCAAACAAACCCAATTCCAACTGTAAATCCTGGAAACTGGACATTAACTCAACAAAGAAATGGAGAAAGTGTAGATGTTTATGGTTTTGAAGTTGCTTTTCAAAGACAATTAGATTTCATTCCAGGAAAATTCTTTAAAGGATTAGGATTGTACGTAAACTACACATACACAGATTCTAAAGCTAGAGGAATTACAAATTCAAGCGGCGATTTGAGAGATGATGTAACACTTCCAGGAACTGCACCACACATGTTTAACAGCTCTTTATCTTGGGAAAATTCTAAATTCTCTGCAAGAGTTTCACTAAACTATGCAGCTGATTATTTAGACGAATTAGGAGGAGATGAATTTGAAGATCGTTTCTATGATAAACAATTATTCATTGACGCAAATGCTTCTTATAAAATTACACCTAAATTGCGTTTATTTGCTGAAGCAAATAATTTAACAAATCAACCTTTGCGTTATTATCAAGGAATTTCTGGAAGAACAATGCAAACAGAATATTATCAAGCTCGTTTCAATTTCGGATTAAAATTTGACTTATAATTCAATAAGGAATATATTAAAAACAAAAAAACGGGAATCATCCCGTTTTTTGTATTAAAACAAACATCAACAACTTATGAGAACTATATTTAAATTTTTATTGATTAGTGTTTTTTTAATTTCTTGCAAAGACAAATTGGCTCCTGTTGCAAAAAACGCATTGAAACCAACTATAGTTACGCAACCAACTCCTCATGACACTGATGATCCAGCCATTTGGATTCATCCTACAGATTCCTCAAAAAGTCTAATTATTGGAACTGATAAAGAAACTGGTGGAGGTTTATATGCATATGATTTAAACGGAAAAATAATCAACAGTTTTATCAATATGGGACGTCCAAATAATGTAGATATTGCTTACGGATTACAAATAGGAGATGAAAAAATAGATATTGCTGTTACTACTGAAAGAGAAAAAAATAGAATTCGAATTTTTTCTTTACCAGATTTAAAACCAATTGATAATGGAGGAATTCCAGTTTTTGTGAATGAAAAAGACAGAGATCCAATGGGAGTTGCTTTATACACAAGACCTTCAGACAGCACTATTTTTGCTATTGTTGGCAGAAAATTTGGCCCCAATGAAAACTATCTTTGGCAATATGAATTATCGGCATCAGAAAACAAAAATGTAAGCGCTACATTGGTTCGAAAATTTGGAAAATTCAGTGGCAAAAAAGAAATTGAAGCAATAGCTGTTGATAATGAATTGGGAGTTGTTTACTACTCAGACGAACAAGTTGGAATTAGAAAATACATTGCAGATCCTTCTAAAAATAACAATTCAGAATTGGCTTTCTTCGGACAAAATGATTTTAAATCTGACCACGAAGGAATTGCCATCTATAAAAGCACAGCCACAACTGGGTATATTTTAGTATCCAATCAGCAAAAAAATACCTTCATTGTTTACAAAAGAGAAGGCTCAAAAAATGATTCTAATTTACATCAAAAAATTGCCGAATTTCCAACCTCAACTGTTGAATGTGATGGTGCTGATGCAACATCTTTAAATTTAGGAAAAAAATTTCCAAACGGAATGTTGGTAGCCATGAGCAATGGCATGACATTTCATTATTATGATTGGAACATCATTCAAAAACAAATTGATTTACAACAAAAATAAATTTAGCTTATAATTTATATCAAAACTCTCGAATTATTTTCGGGAGTTTTTTGTTTTATATGAGTATTTTTACATCATCAAAAAAAAAACAAACAAATGAGTAATTTAATAGCTCCTTCAATTTTAGCTGCAGACTTCGCAAACTTACAAAGAGACATAGAAATGGTGAATGAAAGTGAAGCAGATTGGTTTCATATAGACATTATGGATGGCGTTTTTGTACCCAACATTTCATTTGGAATGCCCGTTTTGAAAGCGATTAGCAAACACGCCAAAAAAACCATTGATGTGCATTTGATGATTGTAGATCCTGATAGATATATCCAAACATTTGCAGATTTAGGTTCTAATATCTTAACAGTTCATTATGAGGCTTGTACGCATTTACACAGAACTGTTCAAGCCATAAAAGCTGCAGGAATGAAAGCTGGAGTTGCCTTAAATCCACATACACCAATTGCAGTTTTGGAAGACATTATTGTTGATTTGGATTTGGTTTGTTTGATGAGTGTAAATCCTGGTTTTGGTGGACAATCGTTTATTGAAAATACCTACAAAAAAGTACAACAACTCAAAAACTTGATTGATTTTTCAAAATCTTCTTGTTTGATAGAAATTGATGGTGGAGTTACTGATAAAAATGCAAATGCATTGATTGAAGTTGGCGCCAATGTTTTAGTAGCTGGAAGCTATGTTTTTAGTGCTAAAAATCCTTTAGAAACAATTGCTGATTTAAAGAAAATGATTAATTAAATTGTTTGCTGTAGTTGACATAGAAACCACGGGAAATGGTTATAGAGGTCAAAAAATAACTGAAATTTCCATTTTTCTTTTTGATGGAAAAAAGATTATTGACGAATTTACTTCGCTTGTAAATCCTGAGCAAAATATTCCTGCATTCATTACAAGTCTTACAGGTATTGATAATGCCATGGTTCGAAATGCGCCAAAATTTTATGAAATTGCCAAGAAAATTGCCGAATTTACACAAGACACCATTTTTGTAGCACACAATGTCAATTTCGATTATAACATTATTCAAGATGAATTCAAAAGTTTAGGATTTGATTTCAAACGAAAAAAATTGTGTACAGTTCGCTTGTCAAGAAAAATCATTCCAGGGTTAAAATCCTATAGTTTAGGAGCGATTTGCAGTGCTGAAAACATTCCAATTCATGGAAGACATAGAGCCAAAGGCGATGCAGAAGCAACCACAGAATTATTCAGAAGATTAATTGAAAGAGATGATCAATTTATCATCAATAGTTTTTTGAATTCAAAATCCAGACAAGCCACTTTGCCTCCATTATTGGATAAAATTGTAGTGGACAATTTACCAGAAACTTTTGGGGTTTATTATTTTAAAAATGCTGCAAAAGAGATTATTTATGTTGGAAAAGCCAATAATATCAAACAAAGAGTTATCAGTCATTTTTATGACAAAAAGAAAAAAGAGCAAAATATGTGTTTGGAAATCGCAGCTATTTCCTTCACAACAACAGGCAGTGAATTGTTGGCTTTGTTACTAGAATCCTCTGAAATTAAACACATTTATCCAAAATATAACAGAGCTCAGAGAAAAGCTGGAGAAGCTGTTGGTTTGTTTTCGTACGAAGACCAAAAAGGAATTTTGCA
>DAIUBY010000010.1:7752-23139 GCA_036846425.1 Polaribacter sp. | reverse complement strand
ATTAAAGAAGCAGGAAGAACTCAAAATGAAATTGGTTTTGCCTTAATTTTAGACGGAATTTATAAAGGTTTTGGTTTTGTAGAAACGCAGCAAGCAGTGCTTTTAGAAAACCCAGAAGATTATCAATTTTTTGTACAACCACAAAAAGACAACAGAGATATTCAACGAATTTTAGGAGCCTATTTAAGAAAACAAGAAAAAATAAATCAATAAAAAATGAAAAAATCAGACTATAAAATTCATATTATTGGAGCAGGAATTAGTGGCTTGATTGCCGCAAAAGTGTTGGAAGAACATGGATATTCTCCCACAATTTTAGAGGCAACTGCTTCAGTTGGTGGTCGTGTAAAATCGGATATTATTGAAGGATATACTTTAGATCATGGTTTTCAAGTTTTATTGACTTCTTATCCTGCTGCAAAAAAATACTTGGATTTTAAAACTCTTGATTTGCAAGAATTATTGCCTGGAGCGATTATTTTTAAAGATGGTAAATCGCAAACTATTGGTGATCCTTTGAGAAATATTTCATTTCTTTTTACAACAATTTTTTCCACTGTTGGAAGTATTTCTGACAAAATAAAAATTTTGAAACTTAATACATATCTGCAAAAAAAAGACCTCAAAAAAATATTTGCAGCTCCTGAAAAAACGACCTTACAATATTTGCGAGATTTTGGATTTTCCGATAAAATTATTCAACAATTTTTCAAACCATTTTTTAGCGGAATTTTCTTAGAACCGAATTTAGAAACATCAAGCAGAATGTTTGAATTTGTATATAAAATGTTTGGAAACGGTTTTGCTGCCATTCCGAAAAATGGCATGCAAGCAATTCCAAATCAATTGTTTGCCTCTTTAGAAAAAACAAAAATTCAGTTTGAAACTCGGGTAAAAGAAGTAAAAAATAATACGATTATTTTGGCTGACGGAACTGAAATTGAATCTAATTTTACCATTATAGCAACAGAAGCAAGCTCATTAATTTCCAATTTACAAAACCAAGAAATTGAATGGAAAAGTTGTGATACGTTGTATTTTGAAACTGAAAATCGTATTTTAAAAAATCCAATAATTGGTTTGATTGCTGATGAAAATTCGTTGATTAACAATATTTTTTATCACACAAGTATTGCAACAACTACAAAAAATAAAAAGGAATTAGTATCAGTAACTGTTGTAAAAAAGCATGATTTGGATGAGCAAAGTTTGATAAAAACTGTTCAAATAGAACTGGAGCAATTTTGTGGAATTAAGGATGTAACTTTCTTAAAAAGATATGAAATCAAAAAAGCCTTGCCAAAACTAACTAATTTGCAGTACAAACTTTCGCATACAGAAACACAGCTGAATTCAGCTGTTTTTTTAGCAGGAGATGTATTGCTAAATGGTTCTTTAAATGCTGCTATGATAGCAGGAGAAAAAGCTGCTCTTGGCGTAATAAAAACCTTGGAAGATGGCTTAATAGTTGAAGAATTAACTTCCGAGTATCAATAAAAAAAGTCCAAAAAAAAATTTGAACTTTTTTGTGACTCCAGCAGGATTCAAACCTGCAACCCTCAGAGCCGAAATCTGATATTCTATTCAATTGAACTATGGAGCCAAATATTTTATGCTAAATGTTTTTTTACTAAATCTGCAATCACTTTTCCATCTGCATGTCCAGCCAATTTTTTGGAAACTACACCCATTACTTTTCCCATATCTTGCATTCCTGAAGCTGCCAATTCTTTGATAGTTGCTATTACAACAGTTGCAATTTCGTTTTCAGAAAGGGCTTTTGGTAAAAATTGTTCTAAAACCGCTATTTCCTGAAGTTCAGGATTGGCTAAATCTTCTCTTCCTTGTTGTAAAAAAATGGCAACACTATCCTTGCGTTGTTTTACTTGTTTTTGAATGATTTTTATTTCTTGTTCATTTGTCAATTCTGATTGAGCTCCTGATTCTGTTTTTGCTAGTAAAAATGCAGATTTCACAGCTCTTAAAGCCTGTAAAGCAATTGTATCTTTTGCTTTCATAGCCTCTTTCATTTTGTCCATTACTAATACTTGTAAACTCATTTTCAATTGTTTTTATGATTCTATTTTTTAACTTTTTTCAGATACAACACATTTTTGCTGTAATCAATAAATGCTTTTCCTTGACGTAAAATATCTGCGCCAATAATTCCATGAACCTCGTGAGCATTGTGCTGAATTAAAGCCGTATTTACATGTGATAAATTAAATAACACCAAATGACAATCTGAGGTTTTCCAATCGCCAATTTTCAACATATTATTTTTAGATTCTTGTGTTTCCATATCAATTGCTCCAGCACCAGCAGCTTTTGTGTCACTTTCTGTGGCATCCAACTTAAAATATTCAATTAAATCTAATCCCACACACGAATTTGAAGCTCCTGTATCAAGAATAAAACGCCCTTTAATATCATTGATTTTCGCCTTTAATTCTAAGTGATTTGTGGCAATATTTTTCAATTTTATTTTGATGTACTTTTCTTTTTTTAATATTTTTTGAATTTTTTTCATTCTGATGATTTCGGATTTCAAAAATACGATTTAATCATTTCAGAAAAAAACCAACTTGAATCATAATTTAATTTTATTCTAAATACAATGATAAATATTTCTTAATACAATTTTTAAATCTTATTTCTTAAATTAGTGAAAATATTTTGATGTATGAAAACCACAAAAAGATTAGAACAAGCACTTATCAAATTATACAATGCTTACCATAATAATTTGCTGAATCCTGAAGATTGCACAGCCTGCGCAGTAGGTAATATTTTGGATAATCATGATAGTTGGAAACACCTTACTGAAGGTCATGGCTCTTTAAAATTGAGTTATGTAGGAAGAGTTCATGAAAATTTGGGAAGAAAGTTTAATGGATATACTCCATCTGAAATTTTACAAATTGAAAAGGTTTTTTTGGAGACTTGTGGCTTTAAAACTCCTTTGTGTCATTATAACAAACGTCCAAATTCACCAATATCAAAAGAAGTGTTGTTTGATGGATTAGTTGCAGTTGTTAGTTTGTTATGTGATTTTGACAATATCAAAAATGTGATGGATTACTCAAAACTTTTTGAGCAAGAAAATGGTGAACCAATTTATCATTTAGAGACTTTATTAGCATAAAAAAAACGGTTTAAGATAACTCTTAAACCGTTTTTTTATATTTAATTTTAATTGATTTTTATCCTCCAAAATCATCAAAACGAATATTTTCATCTGGAATTCCAAAATCTTCACCCATTTTTTGAACCGCTTTGTTCATCAAAGGTGGACCACAGAAATACAGTTCAATATCTTCTGGAGAATCGTGTTTGCTTAAATAATTATCAATCACACAATTGTGGATAAAACCAACAAATCCATCTCCTTCACCATTCACATCTTTTTTTACTTTCCAATTATCTTCTGCAATTGGCTCAGACAACGCTAAATAAAATTTAAAATTTGGAAAATCTCTTTCTAAAGATTTGAAATGGTCAATGTAAAATAACTCTCTCTTTGAACGACCTCCATACCAATAGGTAACTTTTCTACCTGTTTTCAAAGTTTTGAACAAATGATATAAATGAGAACGCATTGGAGCCATTCCTGCTCCTCCACCAACGTACAACATTTCTGAATTGGACTCGTTTATGAAAAACTCACCATAAGGACCTGAGATGGTTACTTTATCTCCGGGTTTTTGTGCAAAAATAAATGAGGATGCTACTCCTGGATTTACATCCATCCAACCATTTTTTGATCTATCCCAAGGTGGAGTTGCAATACGAACATTCAACATAATTTCTCTTCCTTCTGCTGGAAAAGAAGCCATTGAATAAGCTCGTTCTAAAGTTTCATTATTTTTCATAATTAAAGACCACAATCCGAACTTATCCCATTCCGCTTGAAATTTATCAGGAGTTTCATGTTCTTCAGGATGTGCAGTAATATCAATATCAGCATATTTTATTTCGCATTGTGGAATTTCAATTTGTATATATCCTCCTGCTTTGTAACCCATATCTTCCGGAATTTCAACAACAAATTCTTTGATAAATGATGCTACATTATAATTTCTTACTACAGTCCCTTGCCATTTTTTGATTCCAAAAACTTCTTCTGGAATGGTAATATTCATGTCTTGCTTTACTTTCACTTGACAAGCCAAACGTGCTCCAGATTTTAGTTCTTTTTTAGTAAAATGTGGAATTTCAGTTGGTAAAGCTTCACCTCCACCATCTAAAACGTGACATTCACATTGAATACATGAACCTCCTCCACCACAAGCAGATGGTAAAAATATTTTTTCATTACCTAAAGTCGTTAAAAGAGAACTTCCTGAGGCAACTTGAATTTTTTTCTCACCATTAATAGTAATAGTTACTGGTCCAGAAGGTGATAATTTTTGTTTTACAAATAATAACAATGCTATCAACAACAATGATATTATTAAAAAAGCTGCTACTGTCGCAAAAATAGTTCCTGTTATACCTGTTGCTAATATCATGCTACTATTCGTTTAAAGTTGTGTTTTTCGCTACGATTTCTTTCGTATTGTCTTTTTTAGTTTCTTCTTTTTTGATAATTGCTTCAAATGCTGGTTTTTCTGCTGGTTTTTCATCACCACCTGTTAACATCCCTCCAAAACTCATGAAACCAATTGCCATTAATCCTGTGATTATAAATGTAATTCCCAAACCACGTAAAGCTGGAGGAACACTTGAATATCTGATTTTTTCACGAATGGCAGCAATCGCTAAAATAGCTAAAAACCAACCAATTCCTGAGCCAACACCATAGGTTAAAGCCAATCCTAAAGTAGGAATTTCACGAGATTGCATAAATAAGCTTCCTCCTAAAATGGCACAGTTTACAGCAATTAATGGTAAGAAAATACCTAGTGAATTGTATAAAGATGGTGAAAATTTCTCTACAATGATTTCTACCAATTGAACCATGGTTGCAATAGTTGCAATAAACATGATGAATGATAAGAAACTCAAATCGTAACTCGCAAATTCAGGTCCTAACCAAGCTAAAGCACCATCTTTAAGAATGTATTGATCTAACAACCAGTTTAAAGGAACTGTAACAGCAAGTACAAAGATTACTGCAGCACCTAAACCAACTGCAGTGGAAACTTTTTTGGAAACTGCAAGGTATGAACACATTCCTAAGAAAGTGGCAAAAACCATGTTGTCTATAAATATCGATTTAAAAAATAATTCTATGTGTTCCATAATTTTTAGTTTTCAGTTTTCGGTTTTCAGTTTTTAGTGAACACTTGAATGTCAACTGTGACTGATTACTGTGAAACTTTATTAATTCTCTTCTATTAATGTTTTATTTCTTGAACGTTGTATCCAAATAATGATTCCAACTACAATAAGTGCCATAGGTGAAAGCAACATAAAACCATTGTTTTCATAACCTATTGCGTACAAACCTGATTTTTCTATTGGATCTCCCAAAATCTTGAAACCTAGCAATGTTCCTGAACCTAATAATTCTCTAAAAAATCCAACAATTATCAGAATTAAACCATATCCTGCTGCATTTCCAACTCCATCTAGAAAAGATTTCCAAGGACTATTTCCCAAAGCAAAAGCTTCAAAACGTCCCATGATAATACAGTTTGTGATGATCAATCCAACAAAAACGGAAAGTGTTTTGCTCAATTCGTATGCAAATGCTTTTAGTACCAAATCCACAATGATTACCAAAGCTGCTACAACTACTAATTGAACAATAATTCTGATTTTTGATGGAATGATATTCCTCAGTAAAGAAATAACAACGTTTCCTAAACCTAATACAAACATTACAGAAATCGCCATCACAATAGAAGCTTTCAATTCAGCTGTGATTGCTAATGCAGAACAAATTCCTAAAACTTGAATCGTTATTGGATTATTATCCGCTAATGGGTCTATAAGTAATGCTGTATCTTTTTTTGATAAAAGTCCCATAATTTAATTTTTTAGTGATTGAAAATAAGGTACATATAATTGTAAATCAGATTTAATCATTGCAGTAACACCATCGCCTGTAATGGTTGCACCAGCTATTGCATCTACTTTATAATCTGTTTTTCGTTCGTTTTTTGGATCGTTATTTCCTTTAGCAACAGTAACTCCTTTAAAGTCTCCTTCATCTGTCAACAAATGTTCACCAATAAAATCATCCATAAAATAACGTTGTGTTATGTTTGCACCCAAACCTGGAGTTTCTCCTTTGTGATCAAAATAAGCTCCTTGAATTACCATATTCTCATCCAAGGCTACATATCCCCAAATGGCATCCCACAAACCTTTTCCATAAATTGGGGCTACATAAAAAGTTTTCCCGTCTTTTTCTCCAACAAATAAGGGAAGTTTTCTAGTTTTTCCGTTTTTTGCTAAAGATTGTTGTTTTTTTACATCAATCAAATAAGCATTTTCATCTTTTGAAACTTTATCACCCTCAATAACTAATTGCTTTTTAATATATTTTTCAAACTCCTTTCCAGCAATAGAAGCAGCTACAAAATTTGCATTTGATTCATCGTTTTCATTAACACCCATTGCATACAAGATGTTTTGTTGTTTTTCAATTCGCTTATTTTCGTCGATATTTGGTTTTAAAGACGTTGCAAAATAAGCCAATACTGAACCCACAATTACCACCATTACAATGGCAAAAATTATGGTATATAAATTACTATCTGTTCTCTTACTCATGATTAGGCAGTTTTAACTTTTGCACGTTTCAATCTATTTTTTACATTTCCTTGCACAACATAATGATCAATTGTTGGTGCAAAAACGTTCATTAATAAAATAGCTAAAAATACACCTTCAGGATATGCTGGATTGAACACACGAATCATAATTGAAATGAATCCTATCAAGAAACCATAAATCCATTTTCCTTTGTTTGTTTGTGATGCAGTAACTGGATCTGTTGCCATGTAAACAGCACCAAAAGCCAAACCGCCGATCATTAAATGTTCCCACCAAGAAGTGCTCATCAATCCGTAAAATTTACTTGAAGATGTGATGATATCTGCAGCAACCACTTGATTAAAAATCATTCCCATTACTGCAGCTCCAAGGAAAGTTGAAACGATAATTCTCCAACTTCCAATTTTTGTAAATATCAAAAATGCCGCTCCTAAAAGAATTAAGAATGTAGAAGTTTCTCCTACAGAACCTGGAATGAATCCAAAAAATTTATCAAATATTGAATAGTTTGTAGTTAAATTTTGAGCATAACTTCCTAAAATTGTTTCTCCGGAAATTGCATCAGCTGTTCCAGCTCTATTTACAGCATCATGTACCCAAACTTTGTCTCCTGACATCCAAGTTGGATAGGCAAAAAATAAAAATGCTCTAATGGTTAATGCAGGATTTAAAATGTTCATTCCTGTTCCTCCAAAAACTTCTTTTCCAATTATGACTCCAAATACTACTGCTACTGCTAACATCCAAAGTGGTGTATCAACAGGAACAATTAAAGGCACTAACATTCCTGTAACCAAATATCCTTCTTCTACTTCATGACCTTTGATGATGGCAAAAATAAATTCTACCAAAAGTCCTACTCCATAAGAAACAATAACTAATGGTAACACTTTGATAATTCCAATCCAAAGATTATCAAAAGTGAAAAAGTTTGCTAAAACATCTGTTCTTAAAGATGGGTTAATTGCTGCATAATGCTGATAACCTGCATTGTACATTCCAAATATCAAACAAGGAATTAGTGATAAAATCACCATATTCATTGTTCTTTTCAAATCGTCTGCTGCCTTGATGTGTGTTCCTCCATGAGTTACTTCATTGGGCAAGTATAAAAAGGTGTGAATGGCATTAAAAGCAGGTGCCATTTTGGTGCCTTTGTACTTTTCTTTTAAATTGTGTAAATTTTGTTTTAAGCTCATATTATTATCCTAATTCTTGTCTCATTAAATCTAAACCTTCACGAATTATTTTTTGATGTGGCTGTTTTGACACACAAATAAATTCGGTTAATGCAAAATCTTCAGGCGCCACTTCATAACCTCCTAAAGCTTCCATTTCATCTAAATCTTTATACATAAATGCTTTTAATAATTGCATTGGATATATATTTAAAGGAAAAACAGCTTCGTAAGAACCTGTTACAACAAATGCTCTATGTTCGCCATTTGTATTTGTAGTCAAATCGTATTTTTTATTCGGATTCAACCAAGAAAAAGTAAATGCTCTTGTAGTAGATACTTTATCGAAAACAGGTTTGTTCCATCCAAAAAATTCATAGTCATTTCCTTCTGGAATGGCTGTAATTTGATTGTCATAATATCTTAAAAAACCTGTTTCTTTTATTTTTGTGCCTGATAAAACATTTCCAGAAATGATTCTTGTGTTATCAGTATTCAAATTATTTTTTGTAAAATGCACCACTGATGCTCCAATAATTGCTGAAACATACTGTGGTTTTGAAAATTTAGAGCCTGTTAAAGCGACAATTCTTGTTGCATTGAACTTTCCTGTTAGTAATAATTCTCCAATAATTACCAAATCTTGAGGAGCAATAACCCAAACAACTTCTCCTTTATTTATTGGATCAATTTTAGCGATTTGCGTTCCTACATTTCCTGAAGGATGAGGTCCTGAAACTTTGTGTAATTCAATACCTGATAATTTTTCGAAAGGCGAATTGCTATTGTTTCCCACAGAAACATGAACTTTTCCAGCAGTCAATTTTGCAATTGCTGTAATGGCAGTTTGCAATTCATTTTCTTTACCTGCCAAAGTATATTCTAAATTGGCAGCCAAAGGCGCACTTGCATACGCAGAAATAAAAATCGCTTTAGGCGTTTGATTTGGATTTGCAATAACATCATAAGGACGTTGTTTGATAAAAGGCCAACAACCTGATGTAAAAAGATGATTTTTCACTTCTTCACCAGTCATTGTTGAAGCATCTTTTTTTCCAAAATCTTTAAAATCTTGTTGTGAATCCGCAGCAATTTTTATGGTTAATATTTTTCTTCTTTCTCCACGAATTATCTCTGTAACTGTTCCAGAAACGGGACTTGCAAATAAAATACGTTCGTCACTTTTTGAATGAAAAAGTGCTTCTCCAGCTTTTACTTTTGTGCCTTCTCTAGCAATTATTTTGGGTATAATTCCGTGAAAATCTTCTGGTTTTATTGCATAAACACTACTGATAGAAGATTGAGTAGTGGTTTTTTCTGCAACACCAACAAGCTTAATATCTAAGCCTTTTTTAATACGAATGTCTTTTGACATAGTAATTTGGAATTTTAGTTATCTAAAAAAATCATGCAAATTTAAGGCTTTACAAAATATTTATTATTGAATTTATTACATAAATTTTCTTAAAATTATTATTTATAATAATTCTAAATTATTGATTTTTGACAACACAAGTAACTTCTAATTTTGGCTCAAAATTTGATGTTTATTGAACGTTAGTAGTATATTTGTAAGATGAAATCAAAAATAATCCTTGTTTTTTTATTCGTTTTTTGCTTGAAAACCTTCTCGCAAAACATCAAATCCATCCAATTAAGACCCCTTCAAGAAAATAATTTTTCAGCAATTGTTCCTCTAGGAACTGTTTTAGAACTGTCTTTTGATGATTTGGATAATGATGACAAACAATATCAATACAAAATTCAACACATGACGCACGATTGGCAACCAAGCAGATTGCTTTCTAGTCAGTATATTGATGGTTTTGACCAAAACAACATCAATACAGTTACCAATTCTTTCAACACTTTCCAAGGATATACACATTATACTGTCCAAATTCCGAATCAAAACTCTGTAATAACTAAAAGTGGAAATTATTTAATCTCGGTTTTAAATGATGATGATGAAGTGGTATTTACAAAAAGAATTGTATTGTTTGAAAATGAAGTAACTGTTGGTGTAAATGTTTCTAGAAGTAGAAATGCAAAAGAGTTACAAACGCAACAAACTGTTGAATTTGTAGTGAGTCATCCCAAATTGCGCATCAACAATCCAGCACAAGAAGTGAATGTGGTTGTATTAAAAAACGAAAATTGGGACGAATCCATTTCGGGAATTCAACCAACTTTTTTTCAGCAAAATGTGTTGCGTTATTCCTACAACACCACCACCAATTTTTGGGGTGGTAATGAGTATTTGAATTTTGATACCAAAGTTTTAAGAAACAGAAGTTTAAATGTGGTGAAAATTGAACGAAAAGATATTTTTCATCATTATTTATATCCTTCAGATGTAAAAACTTTTGAAATTTACAGATACAATCCTGATATCAATGGTCAATTTTCACTCAGAACTTTGGAAGGAAATGACACTGCAACAGAAGCTGATTATGCCATGATGCATTTCACCTTACTGGCAAAAGAACCATTTTATGATAAAGACGTTTACGTTTATGGTGCTTTTAATAATTTTCAAATTGAAGAAGAAAACAAACTTATTTATGATGGTACTAACAATGCCTATTTTGGAAATATTCTTTTAAAACAAGGGTTTTATAATTATTCGTATGTAACTGTTGATAAATACAATAAGATTGACAGAAATGAAATTATGGGTTCGTTTTTTGAAACTGAAAATCAATATAAAGTCCTCATTTATTTCAAAGCAATGGGTGCATTATTTGACAGAGTTGTTGGTGTTGGTATGGGAAGTTTTAGCCAAGATAGGTAATCAAAATTTCTAGTTGTTTTGTGTATCTAAAAAAACTACATTTACAAATATGGTAGAACTAGTTACAAAAGGTATTAAAATTTCTGTAAAGACAACTTTCAATGGGTCTAGCTACAGAAATAATCGCTTGTACTATGTTTTTGCATATCACATTACCATTCAAAACAATTCACTAAAAACAGTACAATTGAGAGAAAGATATTGGAATATCTATGATTCGTTGCACAAAATTGAAATTGTAACGGGTGAAGGTGTTGTTGGACAAACACCTCTATTAAGTCCCAATGAATCATATTCCTATAGTTCAGGTTGTTTTTTAGAATCAACAATTGGTGCTATGAAAGGATATTATACAATGATTGATATTGATACCTTTGAAGAATTTAAAGTATATATCCCAACATTTCAACTAATAACTCCCATATTATCAAACTAGCAAAAAGAAAAAAAACCGCTTTAAAAGTTTATGATACTGCATGTTTAAACTGCGGACATCCTTTTAGCGGGAAAGAAAATTTTTGTCCAGATTGTGGTCAAGAAAACAAAGGAAGTAAGATTACTTTCAAAAGTTTTGTTCACGATCTTTTTAATGGTTTTTTCAATTTTGATGCTAAGTTTTGGCGAACATTAATTCCGCTATTAACAAATCCTGGAAAAGTTTCAAGAGATTATATCGATGGAAAAAGACAACGTTACACAAATCCATTTCGTTTTTATTTAGCAGTGTCAATTGTATTTTTTTTATTGGTGGGATTGTCTAAAACGAAAGAAAGATTTGAGGAATTATCAAAAAATTCAAAAACAAACATTTCAAAAAGCAATGACAAAAAAAACGCTGCTAATCCTAATTTAACAGAATCAGAAAAAAAAGATTCTACAAAATCAATGATTGAATTTGATATTGATGGTAATAAAACAAATTCCAATACGAATACACGTTTAGAAACGTTTTATAAATTTCATAAAAACAATCCAGAAGTTTCAATTGATGATTCTTTGGATTCATTGAAAATTGAGAAAAATTTTACCAATCGTTTTTTATATTCTAGAGCAAAATTAATTCACTCTTATTCAAAAGACAAGGAAAGTAGAGAGCAATTTTTATTACAAATTCTCTCTTATGGTTCAGTAGCTATATTTTTACTTTTGCCTTTTTTTACACTTTTCCTGAAATTTTATTACATCAGAAGAAAATTCACTTATGTTGATCATTTGATATTTGTATTTCATGTGCAAACAGTATTTTTTATGCTATTTACCATTTTCATACTTTTAGAAATGTTTGGATTAAATCCTGCTCTTTGGATTTTTAACATCCTATTTTTATTGTATTTGTTTTTATCGATGAAGAATTTTTATCAGCAAGGATATCTTAAAACGTTTGCAAAATTTATTTTATTGAATCTAAGTTTTTTTATAGTTGCTTCAATAGGAGTTACATTGCTATTTATATTTTCATTTGCACTAGCGTAACAGTTTCATCAGGCAAATCCAGATAAGTCATTGCAAGATTTTCAGCTGTCTTTTGAATGGAGGTAACACTCACAGTTTCCACAAAAGTTCGTTTCATGTTCACAGCAGTTTCTTTACTTCCTTTAGTTGAATCTTGATGAAATTTCAGAATAGATTCTTGCGTAAAAAAATGATTTTCTTGCAGCCAATCTGCAAACCATTCTTGTCTTTCACTTTTCATTTCATCCGTATATAAAGTTGATGAAGACCAAATTTTTGGTTGATTTTCTAATTTCTTAAAAAAGACATTTGCTCCATCCCAAACCAATTCATAGATTTTTAAATCGTTTTTAAAATCAATTAAAATCAAAGTAAAAGGTTCAATATCGTTAAAATCAAACTGCTGAATTTCAGCAATTGCATCTTCAATTGCCAACAATTTTTTGACAATCATTCCTCTACTCATGCTGTATTCATCTTTTCGTTGATGTTTGACAAACGCACCATTTAACAAACAAACAACTCGTTTTTTAGCACTTGCGCCAATCCAAGTTCCACCTGCAAATACATCTTTTGGATACAGCAACTCAACATCATTATCTTGATATATTTTTGGAGAAATCGTTTCACGTAAAGGCGTTTCATCACGATTTGAAGTCAGGATAAAATTAGTATCATCAAGAGGTAAAAAAGTTACAGTACACATAAAATCAGTATAATTTGGCTTGGAAAAGTACGAAAACGATTGATAAAAATTGTACCTTTACCACTTCAAAATTTGTCGAACAAAACTTAAAAACATACAAAATGACAAGAGGATTTTTTAATGTTCCAAAAGCAGTAAACGAACCTGTAAAAAGCTATGCCCCTGGTTCAAAAGAAAGAGAAGAATTATTGGCAACTTACAAAAAAATGTACGCTGACAATTTGGACGTTCCTATGCATATCAATGGAAAAGAAATTAGAACAGGAAATACTAAAAAAATAAGACCTCCTCATGATCATCAACATATTGTTGGGCAATTTCATTTGGCTGAAAAAAGTCATGTTGACGAAGCAATTGCAACAGCTTTGGCTGCAAGACAAGCTTGGTCATCAGTTTCTTGGATGGAACGTGCTGCTATTTTCTTAAAAGCTGCTGAATTGTTAGCAGGACCTTACAGAAATAAAATGAATGCTTCAACCATGATTGCTCAATCTAAAAATGTACATCAAGCTGAAATTGATGCAGCTTGTGAAATGATTGATTTTTTCCGTTTCAACGTAGAATATATGATTGATATTTTTAAAGATCAACCAGCTTCTGCTCCAGGCATTTGGAACAGAGTTGAATACAGACCTTTAGAAGGTTTTGTGTATGCAATTACGCCTTTCAACTTTACGTCTATTGCAGCAAATTTGCCAGCATCAGCAGCGTTGATGGGAAATGTAGTTGTTTGGAAACCTTCTGATCATCAAGCGTATTCTGCGCAAGTGATTGTAGATTTATTCAAAGAAGCAGGTTTGCCTGATGGAGTTATCAACGTGATTTATGGTGATCCAGTGATGATTACAGATACTATTCTGGCTTCTCCCCATTTTGCAGGATTGCATTTTACAGGTTCTACAACCGTTTTCAAAAACTTGTGGAAACAAATAGGAAACAACATTCATACCTACAAAACCTATCCAAGAATTGTGGGCGAAACTGGAGGAAAAGATTTTATTTGGGCACACAATTCTGCAAATCCATTGCAAGTGGCAACTGCCATTACAAGAGGTGCTTTTGAATATCAAGGACAAAAATGCTCTGCTGCTTCAAGAGCGTATATTCCAAGTTCAATGTGGAATGATGTAAAAAAACACTTGATTGCACAAACCAACGAATTGAAAATGGGTTCTCCTGAAGATCCATCAAACTTTGTAAATGCGGTAATTCACGAAGGTTCTTTTGATAAAATTGTAAGTTATATTGACGCAGCTAAAACAGCTAATGATGCAGAAATTATTATCGGTGGAAATTATGACAAATCAAAAGGATATTTCATAGAGCCAACTGTGATTGTTGCAAAATCGCCAACTTATCCAACCATGACAACTGAACTTTTTGGACCTGTAATGACGGTGCATATTTATGAAGATGCAGAATGGGAACACTCCTTGAAATTGGTTGATGAATCTACAGAATATGCCTTAACAGGAGCTATTTTTTCAACAGATAGATATATTGTAGAAAAAGCATCTAAGGCACTTGAAAATGCTGCTGGAAACTTTTATATCAATGACAAACCAACAGGCGCTGTTGTGGGTCAACAACCTTTTGGAGGTGCAAGAGCTTCAGGAACGAATGACAAAGCTGGCTCCGCACAAAATTTATTACGTTGGACATCAGTAAGATTGATCAAAGAAACCTTTGTAACACCTGAAGATTATAAATATCCTTTTTTGGGATAATCTAAAATTATAAAAAAAACCTCATAAGTTATTTACTTATGAGGTTTTTTTTAAATGTAATTTAAGCTATTCAACCATCAATTTTCTAGTGGTTTGTTTAGCACCATTTTTAATTTTCACCAAATACATACCTGAGGAAAGTTGGTTAAATTCAATTTTTTGTGAAAAATAGGAACTTGTGTTTTTGAAGCTTTTTTGCCCAACAAATCTTCCTGTAATGTCAAACAATTGAATCTCTATATCATTGGATTCAGTAGCGTCAAACTGAACTTGAAAAGAACCTTTTGTTGGATTAGGAAATAAATTGAAATTTGAAAATGCTACATCATTTATAGAAGCTGTATTGTCAACAACCACAGTATAATCCTCAGTTTCTCCCCATTCTGTGAGATGGTCAGCATCACAAGCGCCTTCTCCATGACCATCATTTGGGTCTTCATATTCAATAATGACACGCATTCTTGTACTGCCAAATTTTGCATCATTGGGAATGGTAATTGAAGAAGTTGCTGTGCCAATAGTTTCAGAAATTGTTCCTAAAGAATATCTTTCTGTAGCATTGTCAAAAACAAAATCTTGATTCCAATCAATAAAAACAAATACATGATCTTGAAATCCATCAGGATCTAAAGTTACCGAAATTTGATGCGTATCTCCTCTTTTTACATTGGTTGATATGGCAGTAAAATCCTCATAACCATTGGTAGTACTATTGCCTGAGTTATTATTTATGGTATTAAAAGTTACATTAGAAATAAATTCAGGACCAACTACATCATCCGTGAATGTTGATGCGCAATAAGT
>DAIUBY010000010.1:4626-7652 GCA_036846425.1 Polaribacter sp. | reverse complement strand
CTATTTCCTGTTACAATAATAGTATAATTTTGTGCTGTTACTCCATTCAAATTGGAAACTGTCATGGTAACATTTCCATCAGCATTGATGGTATTTGGACTAAAATTTACTGTTGAACCAGAAGGTTGACCTGTTGCTGAAAGTGAGACTGTTTCTGAAAAACCATTCACAAAATCAAAATTTAATGTGTAATTTGCTGTTTGATTTGCAGTGTTACAAGCTGTTTGAATTCCACTAACATCAGTTAAAACAAAGGTTGGTACAGTAGAAACAATTTCAAAGTTTGTAGTATTGATATTGTAAAAAATATTGTCAGCAGCTTCTACCATAATTCTTCCAGATATTGTTGCATTATCAGGAATTGTAATTGTTTCTGTGCCATCATTTGGTGTATTTGACTTTAAAACGATTGGAAAAGTCAAGCCACCATCAGTAGATAATTTGATATTCACTGTTTGACAATTAATAACAGGATTATCAGTAATTCCTTTATTCCAAGTAACAGTTTGATTTGTCCCTGTAATATAGGACACAAATGTGTTTTGAGATGTGACAGAAAAAGGTGTGGTATCAATTATTGTAACTTTCATATCATCTCTTGCCAAACCTGCTCCACCAACATTGTTATCTCTTACTGTAAACGAAAAATTCAAATCTCTTGCTACAGATGGAATTCTTTCCCAAGTACTACCAATATTTCCATTTCCAGCAATTACGGTATTGATGTCTGGAAAAAAACGAACAGGTGTTGTTTTTGATGGCAATGAGCGAAACATTGGTCCAGTTGCATTTGTTTCAAGTGGAGGCATTGTACCCACTTCTTTGTCCAATTGCTCCCAATTGTAAGTTAACGATTGCATCCCATTTGCATCAGTAGCAACTCCTGTTAACTTGAATGGAGTTGATTTTGGAATGGAAAAATCAGCACCTGCATTTGCAGTTGGTGCTGCATTATTAGTATTTGTTAACACAGCACAATTTCCAGTGGTAGAAATGATATTCCACATTTCTGCAATACTTACTGCGTGAAAATAATCATCACTTTGATTTTGAACATTTGGCCCACAAATTCCAGCATAACCCATAATGGTGGAGGCACTTCCAGGTTCAACAGCTGTTGAATTATTTCGATTACAATTGTTATTTTGTGTGTGATTAGCCCCAAATTGATGGCCCATTTCGTGAATAACAAAATCAATATCATAGGCATCTCCTACAGGCGAAGCTCTTCCTGTAACGCCTCTAGCTTTTTGTCCGGTTCTACAAACAACTCCTAAACCTGCTAAACCATCTCCTCCAACACTAAAAATGTGACCAATGTCGTAATTGGCATTTCCAATAATGTTATCGCATTTTGATTGCACTTCATTAATCATGGTATCAGGATCTCCATCAGAAATTCCGTCTGTATTTTTATCTAAAAAAATAAGTTGGTCATTATTACTTACCAATACCATTTTTACTGATAAATCTTTTTCAAAAACTCCATTAACTCTCGTTAAAGAAGTATTCATTGCAGATAAAACAGCAGCTTTTTTTACTTGATCAGTAGCTGTGTTTGGAATGTTTTGTTGGTTTGGACTCAAATGAAAATCCGCATATTCTCCACTACAAACCAGTGCCAATCTAAATGTGCGTAGTTTTCCATCATTTGGATTTTTGGCTAATTTATATGAAAATGGTTGCGCTTTTGAACTATTTTCTTCGACCATACATTTAAAATCTTCATCCTCCTTTGACAAACTACTTCTTTTATAAACCAAATACCATTTATTATCTTTAGTGTATGGATCAATATAAACAGTTTCTTGATTTGCAGAAAAAATGACAGCATGAAAACCATCTGTACCCAAACTTATTTTTGCAATTGCAGTTGGGTCATCAATTCCCTGAGCAGAAAATGATTTAATTTCGGGAAATTTACGTTGCAAAGCAGTTTCAAAATTGGAAGTTTCTGTAATTGAAAATCGTTTTAGCTGACCAGTTGCATTCGGCAATTCAATGATTAGTTTGGAAGATTTTGCTTTTATACCAATTGAATTTTTAAAAAAATCAATATTTAAGTTGACTAATTTATACGTTTTAGGAACATTTTCTCTTTCGTACAATTGACTTTTTGAAGGTGTGTATTCTAGCTTATTTAGTTGATTCCAAAGAGATTGAGAATTCGCTGAGAGGGCAGCAAATAAAAAAACAGCAACAAATATGTAGGGATACTTTAATTTCATTAGAACAATTTATTTTGAATTCAACTACCAAATATAAGGAAATAATTAACTTTGCTATGTTAATTTATGAATAGAAAAATACTTTTTCAAGATTTAGGTATCAAAGACTACAAAGAAGTGTGGGACTATCAATCGGATTTGTTGCAAGAAATTGTTGCCGTAAAAACCGAAAACCGCAAAAATCAGCTTCAAAAAAGTACCCAAAATCACTTTTTATTTGTAGAACATCCGCATGTTTATACGCTCGGAAAAAGTGGAGATTTGAGTAATTTGTTGTTAAATGAGCAACAATTAGCCGCAAAAGGAGCTACCTTTTACAAGATAAATCGTGGTGGAGATATTACTTATCATGGTCCAGGTCAAATTGTGGGCTATCCCATTTTAGACTTAGAAAATTTTTTTACAGATATTCACAAATATCTGCGTTTGTTAGAGGAAACCATCATTTTAACGATTGCTGAATACGGATTAAAAGGCGAAAGAAGTTCAGGTGAAACAGGAGTTTGGCTAGATGTTGGAACGCCTTTCGCACGTAAAATTTGTGCTATGGGAATTCGTTCTTCACGTTGGGTAACCATGCATGGTTTTGCATTGAATGTGAATGTAGATTTGGGTTATTTTGACAATATTATTCCCTGTGGAATTCGCGGAAAAGCGGTTACTTCTATGGAAGCTGAATTGGGGAAAAAAATTGATATAGAGGAAGTAAAATCAAAAATAGTAACCCATTTTAAAGTGCTTTTTGAGGTGGAGGAGTTTTTAATTTGATTTGACAACTTTTAAAAAGTTGTCAAATCT
>DAIUBY010000010.1:3401-4526 GCA_036846425.1 Polaribacter sp. | reverse complement strand
GATTTGACAACTTTTAAAAAGTTGTCAAATCTAATAAACCCTACTTCTCCTCATTAAAATACACCTTATAATATTTCATTTTTTTCTCCTCATCATAGCCTCTTTCTAAATATTCTGAAGCTGCATCTGGAGCATCAACATCTAGTTTTATGACAAAATGAGTATCTAATTTAATTTCAGTTTTGAGTTTGTTTTTTTCTTTTTTCAACACTACATCCGAAATATTGAAATTGTTTCGAATCAACACATCATTCAGCGTTTCAAAGTGTTTTTTATATTCTTCAAACAATTCTTTGTGTTTGTCATCTTGAAAAAGTTCGTCCTTAAATTGTTCATAATCTACAGATTCATGTTCTTTAAAATAATCAACTGTATTTGCTAAAAAAGCGCCTTGTTCGTGTTTTCCAAATTCGGGTTTGATTACTTCTTCCGAAAACTCTTTGCACAATTCCAAATAATTTTGGGTATGAGAATTGAAATCATCTGCCAATTTTACACCCAAGAAATTTTTTATCCAATATTGTGCATCGTAATTATTGTTATCAACAGAAAAAACAATGGTTCCTTGTGTATCTGAAGTGTTTAAAATCAAACAGCCTTTATCTATTTTTTTGGTTGAAATTCCTTTTTGAACAATCACATCATAACTGTTGGCATCATCCAAATACGTTTGAAAAAAATCGACTTTATTTTCAATTTTAAAGATTCCAATAGCTTCTGTCAACACATTATTGAATTCAATGCCTTCAATAAAAGCCACAATCACATCACCTGTTTTTATTTGGGCAGAATTGGATTGCTCATACAAATGATTCACGATGTTTTTGGAATACTCAACAAATACATTTTCATCTTTAAAAATCGCTGTACTATAGTTATTTAACTCGTTCAAACGAACATCTGCATGATGCGAAAATCGGTAACTTTGAGTAACTGTTCCAAAAGGTTTTAGCAAAAAACTCTTCATCAAATCGTAACTTTCTTGGTCAAAACGAATGGGATTTTCAGAAAAAACATTGTGACCGCTATTGAATTTGTTAGCAACTTTATGAAGAATGCATTTGGTGATTTCTGCACGTGTTTTTTGAATCATTTTCTAAAATTTAAGTTCGTAAAAGTACTAGA
>DAIUBY010000010.1:0-3301 GCA_036846425.1 Polaribacter sp. | reverse complement strand
ATTTACAATTCCAATTTTAATTGCTCAGGTAACAATTTAAAGGTTTTTCTGTGATGAATGGTGGCACCAAATTCACGAATTGCATTTCTGTGTTCAACAGTGGGATATCCTTTGTTTTTATTCCAAAAAAAATCAGGAAATTCTTGATGAATTTTCTCCATATAATCATCTCTATAGGTTTTAGCCAAAACAGATGCAGCTGCAATACTTTGAAATTTTGAATCGCCTTTTACAATCGTTTGATGCGGAATTTCATGATATTTTCGAAATTTATTTCCATCAACAATGATAAATTCTGGAGTAATTTTTAATGTATCAATTGCACGATGCATGGCTGTTATGGAAGCTTGCAACACATTGAGCTCATCAACCTCATCTTGCATCACAAACGAAACTCCAAAAGCAATGGAATTTTCTTCGATAATTGGACGTAATTCGTGCCGTTTTTTTTCTGAAAGTTGCTTTGAATCATTCAAAAAAGGATGTGAAAAATCAATAGGCAATATCACAGCTGCAGCTACAACAGGACCTGCTAAGCAACCTCTACCTGCTTCGTCAGTGCCAACTTCCAACAAAAAATCGCTAAAATTTGATTGTAACATGTTACAAATTAACCAATTTTCGTGATAATTAAAACGAATTATTTTCGTTTAATTATTTTACATTTGTCGCTGTCGAAATTTACCATGAACAAAAAAATAGTTTATCCTTTTTTACTACTCCTTTTCACGATTTATTCTTCGTACGCTCAGCGAAAATTAAGTGGAAATGAAAAACGTGAAAACATTTCTATTGGTTTAGATGGTAGCATTGACACATTGTCAAATTCGGGTTCAACAAAAGTAATTTTATCAGGAAAAACGAAATATACAGACTATAAAATTTTCTCTCACAAACGAGATAGTTCTTATATTGATACCACTTTGAGCATCAAAAAAGAATACCTTTTCAATTATTTACGGAAAGATAATTTTCAGTTATTGCCTTTTCACAATCAAGGACAAACGTTCAATAATTTAGGTTATAATTTTAGCGATTTAAGTCATTTTCCTGATATTGGTTTCAGAGCAAAACAAGTAAGTTATCTTGAAATTGAAGACATCAACTATTACGAAGTTCCCACGCCAACAACCGAAATCACTTACAAAACGGGCATGCAACAAGGGCAAGTTGTGGATGCTATTTTTACCTTAAATTTTTCAGAAAGATTGAATGTTTCTATGTCATACAAAGGTTTGCGTTCTTTGGGAGCTTACAGGAGAGCCTTAGTGAGTAATGGAAATTTTAGAGGTGCTTTTCATTACAGAACCAAAGAAAATCAGTATGAAATTCGAGGTCATATTACTTCGCAAGATTTTTTTCATCAAGAAAATGGTGGATTAACGCAAAATGCCATGCAAAGTTTTATCAATGAAGATCCGAATTTTGAACAACGTCAACGATTGGATGTGAATTTGAATGATGCTGAAAGTCAGTTTGATGGCAATAGATTGTATATCAATCACAGTTATAAATTGCTTTCCAGTAAAGACACTTTGAAAAATAGAGAATTTGGAAATCTAAAAATTGGGCATGTTTTTACAAACGAAACCAAAAGCTACAGTTTTAATCAAGGAACAGTTACAACTGCTATTTTTGGAAGTTCAAATCCTACAAATGCAGCTAATAAAGAGGTTATTAGTAAAATTACGGATAACGAATTCAACCTAGAATTCAACTCAAAATATGTGTTAGGACAGTTCAAAGCCAAGTTGCATTTAACACAATATGCGTATGGTTATGACACAATTTTGAACACCAATAATTCCGTTGCTAATTTCAAATTTGATGGAAGTGCACTTTCATTTGGCGCAGATTGGAATGCAAAAATCAAGAATTTTGGATTGTTTGCTGATGCCAAAATCACACCTGGAAATACTCGAATTTCAGGAAATTTTTTAAGAGGAGCTGCCACTTTCAAAAAAGATAGTTTGTTTACAGTAACAGGAAGTTTGTTATTGAGTTCAAAATCGCCAAATTTCAATACTATTTTACATCAAAGTAACTACGATACTTACAATTGGGAAAACAATTTTAGCAATGTAAACACAAGAGATTTAGGTTTTGCGATTGATTCAAAATGGTTGAATGCAAGTTTGAATTTTACCAATATCGAAAATTATACTTATTTTGATGAAAACAGTACAGCTCAGCAATTTGGCAGTCAAATTACCTATTTAAAAGTGACTGCAAATCGTGAATTTAAATATTGGAAATTGGCTTTAGACAATACAGTGATGTATCAAAATGTGAGCAGTGGAAGTTCGGTTTTTAGAGTCCCAGAATTGGTGACCAGAAACACGTTTTACTACACAGATTATTGGTTTAAAGGAAAACCCATGTTGGTAAATATTGGGGCTACTTTTAAGTATTTTACCAAATACAACATGAATGCTTACAACCCATTGTTGGCTGAATTCACTTTGCAAAACAACGAAGAAATTGGTTTTCCAACAGTAGATGTTTTTTTCAATGCACAAGTGCGAAGAACCCGAATTTATTTTAAGATTGACAATGTTACATCCGGATTTTCATCGAAAAACTATTTTTCAGCACCCAATTATCCTTATCGTGACATGACCATTCGTTTTGGATTGGTTTGGAATTGGTTCATTTAGCCCATCCTATCCCGAAATTTCGGGACTTCCCAAAGGGAAGGACTTTTAGATTCTGAAATATATGTAATTCTTAATTCAACTCTTTTAGCGAACTATAATTTTGAATATTAAATCTTAAATTTTGAACCTTCAAGCATGAAAGAACAACTTAGAAAAAATTGGTCGCTTTTTTTAATCGCAAGTTTGACAGTAGGGTTAGCACCTTTCAATCCTCCACACATTGTAGGGAAAATCAAATGGATTATGGGTGGAAATGCTTTTTCGGGTGAATTCGTAATGCAATCTCAAGATTGGTTTGATGTATTGTTACATGGCTCACCTTGGGTTTTGCTTCTGATTTCTGCTGGATTGAATCTTTTTAAGAAAAAGTAAAGTACCTTTCTATAGATACATACGCATATCTTTCTTTTCTCATGCGCACATTTTTGAATTTACATACGCTTGCGTTGCATAAATTATGTAGATAATTTGCATAAAATATCTAGTATTTTTTGGGTAATATACTACATAAAATTTGGAAAATACTAGTAGTAAACAAATGGCTACTAGCAGCCTGCAACTATTTGTTGCTTTGAAACCCAAACAGGGCTTATATCTAAGTTTTGTAAATATACTAAATAAACGGAAATAATTGAGTTGGTTTT
>DAIUBY010000009.1:25042-49211 GCA_036846425.1 Polaribacter sp. | reverse complement strand
GCACAAATATAACCACTTGTCCAAGCATTTTGAAAATTAAATCCGCCAGTAACTGCATCAATATCCAATACTTCTCCAACAAAAAATACGTTTTTGTGAAGTTTGCTTTCAAAACGTTTGAAATCAATTTCCTTTAAATCAACACCTCCTGCAGTGACAAATTCGTCTTTAAAAGTGGTTCTTCCATTGGCATTGTAAATTCCTTTGGTGAGTTCATTTGCTAAATTTTCGAGTTGTAAATTGGTTGAATCAGCCCAATTTTGAGTTTCACGAATGTTTGCAGCCATCGCAAAACGTTCCCATAATCTTTTAGAAATTTCTGAAAATGGAGATTTTAACAGTACAGTTTTTCGAGCTTCTGTCTTTTTAAAATTTTGTAAAATTGCAAAAATAACATCTGTTGATTTCGACAACCAATTCACTTCCACATTGTATTGATAGTTTTTTTCTGCTAAAAATCGAGCACCAAAAGCTGATAATTTTAGTACTGCAGGACCACTCATTCCCCAATGTGTAATCAGCAAAGGACCTGAGGCTTCAAAATGAGAATTGACAATTTTTACAGTTGCATTTGGAACAGAAATCCCTAGTAAATCTGTCAGTCTTTTGTCTTTGATATTGAATGTAAATAATGATGGTACAGGCTCAGTAATTGTGTGATTTAAAGTTTTGCATAATTCCCATATTTTGTTAGAACTTCCAGCTGCAAAAACTACTTTATCAGCTATAAAATCTTGATTTTTAGTGTTGATAACCCATTGATTTTCTTGTTGATAAACTGCATTTACGCCACAACTTGTCAACACTTTTATTCCCAAGTTATCAACTGCATTTTGAAAACAATTGATAATTGCTTGACTCGTATTTGCCTCAGGAAAAACACGATTATCATCTTCAATTTTTAAAGGAACTCCCCTATTTTCAAACCATTCAAAAGTATCACCTGTCATAAATTGATGAAAAGGTCCCAACAATTCTTTGTTGCCTCTTGGATAAAATTTTACCAATTCTTTTGGTTCAAAACAAGCGTGTGTAACATTGCATCTTCCACCTCCAGAAATTTTTACTTTTTGCAAAACATCATTGCTTTTTTCCAAAATGATGATTTCCAAATTCGGATTCATTTCCTTAGCATTTATGGCTGTAAAATACCCTGCAGCTCCTCCTCCTATTACAATTACTTTACTCATAAAATCATCTCTGAATAAGGAAGAATTGTTTCAAACCCTTTATTTTTAAAATAACTGATTGATTTTTCATTGCCTGTTGCCAACACAAAATCTCCACCCCAAGCTCCTAAACTTTTAATTTCTCCAAAATAATCAGGAAAAAGTTCCGATTTTACCGGTTTTTGTTGAATAATAGAACTGATTATTTTTTCATGTTCAAATATCAATTTTTCAAAATCATTTAAATTACTGACTTTTAAAAAATCCTCTGAAATCATTGAAATTTGTTCAATTTCTTTTTGAAGATTTTGCTTATTTTCTCGAAATTTAGCAATCCCTTTTTTAGAATCTTGCTTTTGATTCAAATGCACAAAAAATAAATTTTCTTGGAACCTTGGATTGAAATTCACTCGTTCAACAATTGGTTTTTTATCCAATAATTGATAAAAAATAGGAGAATTATTCTGAGCGCAAGCAATGTCATAACCACTTCCTTTGAACGAATTCCACAACAATTGAAATGCATCTACTTTTGCCCAAAAAGCAATAGAATTAATCAAGGTTGATGAACTTCCTAAACCCCAATTTCTAGGAAATGTTAGGGTAGTTTTTACTAAAAATCCTGCACTTGAATTTAAAAAATCTGTATTTAATTTTTTGGCTTCTGATAAAATTTCTAATAAGGTTTCTGCAATTTTGTCTGAATTTCCTTCAATATCTGAATCAAATGTTGCAGAAATCAAACGCAATTTTGGCAACTCAAAAATGGCTTCAAACCAACAGTTTCCATTGAGATCAAAACTTCCCCAAATCAATTGTGGTTCTTTGATAGAAATCACTTCTAAATCTTGTCCAAATTTCGTTGGCAAAGCCAACGCTTTTGCACCTTCCAAAACGAGGTATTCTCCTGTCAATAATAATTTTCCGTTTGAATAAAAATGCATTAAATCAATTCAAATTGTTTAAAATGATGTGTAAAATGTTTGCTCTGAAACTTTTTCCAATACTCAAAATCCAATTCTCCAAAAAATGGATGTACCACAGTTTTTGTTGGATTTTCCTCAAAAACTTTCACAAAAAGTTGAACTTGAATAATCAAATCATCAATCGCTTTTTGGATATTTTCAAACTGCAAAGGATAAGGTTCATCTGCTAATTGAGATGGATTAAACCCAATTTCCAATTCATTTTCAGTATCTAAAAATGGCTTTCTTCTGGCTGATTTTTCATCTGAAACAAATACATCAATTGGCCAATTTCCGTTTGAAATTTGAGTTATTTTGCTCAAATGCTCTATCATTTGTTGGGCGTTCATCAAACCGAAAGTTGGTTTGGAATTTTCAAATAAACTTCCCAATTTTTCTCTTACAAAAGATTCGTTTAGAAATTCAACCCAAACAACTTTTGGAGTTCTTAATTCGTTGAATTTGGCAACCACAGCTGCATGCGAAACTGTTTTATTTTTAAAAAAATCAATCAAAGCATTTTTCTCTTTTTTAGATGCACCTAACTGATTTAGAATGTTTTGCAAGTGCATTTTCATGTGACCATGCTGAATTCCTTTGGTTGTCAAAGCGCGTAAAGCTGCAAAATTTTGCGCCAAACCAGCAGCAGCCATAATTTGCATCAATTCTTTTGCAGATGGATTTTGCAACATTTCCAATGATAATTTTGCCATTGGATGCAAAGAGGTTAAACCACCAACTGTCCCAACTGCTAACGGAATTTCAATCCAAAATTTAAAAATTCCATCATCAATAGAACAATGTGATAAACTTGTATACGTTCCTGAACGTGAAGCAAATGCGTGTGCTCCAGCTTCAATGGCGCGAAAATCATTGCCTGTTGCCAACACAACTGCGTCAATTCCATTCATAATTCCTTTATTGTGAGTAACTGCTCTGTAAGGTTCAATTTCAGCAATTTTTACAGCTTGCTGAAATTTCTCTGCAAACTTTTGCGGATTTTCAACACCTAAATCTTCGATTTTACAACTTACTTCAGCTCGCACCAAACATTCAGGAACAAAATTGGACAAAATACTCATCACAATTTCAATTTCATCATTTCTGAATTTGTTGGCAATTGCCTCCAAACACGAATTGATAAAATTTGCACCCATAGAATCTTTGGTTTCAAAAGTGATGTGCAACTGATAATAATTGGCTAATTTGTCTGTTTTATCTATCAATTCAAAATCTAAAATCCCTCCTCCACGTTTTTCCATATTTTTAGTGATGGAAGCAGTTGCAGCCAATAGTTCAGTTCTATTTTCCTGAAAATACTTTTCTAAAACCGCTTTTTTTCCTGCATACATAAAATGTACTTGCCCAATTTTTTTTGTACCTAAAACTTCAGTTTTAAAACCACCTTTGGTGCTCCAAAATTTCGCAACCAAAGAAGCTGCAGCAACAACCGAACTTTCTTCAGTAACCATTGGAATTACGTATTCTTTTCCATTGATTACAAAATTTGGCGCAATTCCAAAAGGCATGTAAAAATTGGTAATCGTATTTTCGATAAAATCATCGTGCAAATTTTGCAATGAATCATTTTCATTCCAATATTGTTTGATGATTTTTAAAGCATCTGAAGGATTTTGAAAAAAGTTTTCAGATAACCAATTGATTTTTTCATCCTTGGAAAACTTAGAAAATCCTGAAATATTTTTTGTCATTAATGTATCAATAAGCATTTAAACAAAGGTAATTGAATCAACCAATAAAGTTGAAAATTTTTTAAAAAAGTCACTTTAAAAGTTTGTTGTATGTTAGGACAAAACTGATGGATAATTTTTAAGAAAAAAATTAACTTTTCATTCTGAAATCAATAACAATCTTGAATAAATTTTAACATTTTTTAACATATTATTATACAAAAAGATGATTTGTTAATTTATTCACAAATAATATGAAGAATTATTTACTTTTCTGTAATTTTAGAAAGTGTAAATTTAATAGAATAATATGAACTAAAACAACTCAGGAGAATTATGAAAAAATCTAGTATTGCCATTTTAAGTTTAGGAATTTTATGCACAAGTTGTGCAGTAATAAGGCCAGGAGAAGTTGGAATCAAACAAACTTTAGGTAAGTTTTCATCCGAAGTAAAAACACAAGGAACCATTCTTTACAATCCTTTGGTAAGTAGGGTTATTAAAGAATCAACAAAAACGAGCAACATAATGTTGGTGTTGAGTTTGCCAAGTAAAGAGGGTTTGAGTGTAAATTCAGAAATATCAATTCTTTACAGATTAGAAGGAAATAAAGTTGCTTCAGTACTTGAAAATTTAGGACAAGATTACGAATCTGTAATTACAAGTGTTTTTAGATCAGCAGCTTCTGATGTATGTGCCAAATTTTACGCAAAAGACATGCATTCAGGAATGAGAGCAAAAATTGAAGCCGAGATTTTGGATAAAATGAAAGTGAATCTTGAAAAACAAGCAGATGGAATTGAATTAATTGCAGTTTTAATGAAAAGTATCCAATTGCCTATGGGTTTAGCAAGTTCTATAGAAAGAAAACTGCAAGCTGAACAAGATGCCATGAGAATGGAATTTGTGTTGGATCAAGAAAAATTAGAAGCAGAGAGAAAAATCATCAATGCAAAGGGAGAAAGAGATGCACAAATTATCATCACTGAAGGTTTGACTAGTGGAATTTTAAAGCTAAAAGCGATTGAAGCTTTCAAAGATCTTGCAAGATCTCCAAATTCAAAAATCATTATTACAGATGGTAAAACTCCACTAATTGTGGGTGATACCGAAGAGAAAAAAGAAGAAACTACTACAAAGAAAAAATAACAAAATGTAGTTCCTGAAAATCTCGTTACAGTTTACAATGTAACGAGGTTTTTTTTTGACGAAATCCAAACGTTCATCTCAAGTCATCATTTTCTAAAAAAATGTCATTCAAAACTTCGATTTAAAGCATCATTTTTTGACAATATTTTCGTAAACTTGGCGAATATTTATTAAAACAATAATCTTCATGAAAAATTTAGGTATATTTTTTTCCTTATTACTATTATTTACCACACAATCAAAAGCCCAAAGCAACTCTTTTAACTCCTCAAAAGCCAAAGAAATTTCATTAACAGAAATTTGGAATGGCACTTTTTCACCAGAAAGAATGAATGCATTGAATTCTATGAATGGTGATTTTTACTCATTATTAAACTACAATCGTCAAACTAAAGAAGCAACTGTTGATAAATATAGTTACCAAACTTTAGAAAAAGTTGAAACTATTGTTTCAAGTGCTAATATATCAGAAATGAGTTCCTTTTCTTCTTACAGTTTTAATGATGATGAATCGATTTTGATTTTAGGAACCAATTTTACTCAAATTTTTAGACGTTCTTACAGTGGCACTTTTTATGCATATGATATTGCATCAAAAAAAGTAACTTTGATAGGAGAAAATATTCAAGAACCTATTTTTTCTCCTGATAATCAGAAAGTTGCTTTTGCTAAAAATAACAATATTTTTATCAAAGATTTTTCAAAAAATACCACTATTCAAGTAACCAATGATGGATTGAAAAACATTATCATTAACGGAATTACAGATTGGGTGTATGAAGAAGAATTTGGTTTCGTAAGAGCTTTTGAATGGAGTGCTGATAGCAAACATTTGGCTTTTTTACGATTTGATGAAACTGACGTTCCAACGTTTTCAATGGATATTGTAGGGAATGATTTGTACCCAACACAGCAAGTATTCAAATATCCAAAAGCAGGTGAAAAAAATGCAATTGTAACTTTACATTTATTCAATGTTTCTTCTAGTAAAACCCAAAAAATTGAGTTAGGAGATTATGAATACATTCCAAGAATCAAATGGTCAAATGATGCAAATTTCTTGATTGCAACAACCTTAAATCGTCATCAAAATGATTTAAAATTGCACAAAATTGATGCACAAAAAAATAGTTCAACATTGTTATTGAATGAAACTGACAAGGCATATATTGACATTCATGATAACTTAACTTTTTTAACTGACAATAGCTTTATTTGGACCAGTGAAAAAGATGGATTTAATCATATTTATCATTATGATTTTAATGGAAAACTCATCAATCAAATTACCAAAGGAAATTGGGAAGTAATTAATTATTACGGATTTAATGCCTCAAAAAAGACGATTTATTATCAATCTGTAGAAAATGGCTCTATCAATAGAGGTGTTTATTCCATTGGTTTGAATGGAAAAAATAAAAAATTATTGAGCGAAAAAGACGGGCAAAATAGTGCTGCATTTAGTAAAAATTTGAAATTTTTTATCAATACTTTTCAATCTGCAACAAATCCTCCAATATATTCACTTTTCTCTTCTGATGGAAAAAAGATAAAAGTGATTGTGGACAATGCCGATTTGAAAACCAAATTGGCTGATTACAAAATGAGTCCAAAAGAATTTTCTACAATAGAAATCAATGGAAATCAATTGAATATGTGGATGATAAAACCTTTGGATTTTGATGCTTCTAAAAAATATCCGCTTTTTATGTTTCAATATTCAGGTCCAGGATCGCAACAAGTTGGCAATTCTTGGAATGCAGCCAATGATTATTGGCACAATATGTTAGCACAAAAAGGAATTATTGTGGTTTGTGTTGATGGACGTGGAACAGGTTATAAAGGAGCAGAATTCAAGAAATCAACGTATTTAAATTTAGTGAAATACGAAACAGAAGATCAAATTGCAGCTGCCAAAAAATTAGCAGAATTGCCATTTATCAACAAAGAAAAAATTGGAATTTGGGGTTGGTCTTTTGGTGGACATATGAGCACAAATTCATTATTAAAAGGAAATGATATTTTTAACATGGCAATTGCAGTTGCTCCTGTAACTTCCTGGCGTTTTTACGATTCTGTTTACACAGAACGTTTTTTAAGAACTCCACAGGAAAATCCTGCAGGTTATGATGAAAATTCACCAATCAATTATGCTGAAAAATTACAAGGTAATTTCTTGTTGGTTCATGGAACTGGAGATGACAATGTGCATGTGCAAAATTCCTACAGAATGATCAATGCTTTGATTGAGAAAAACAAACAATTTGACATGTTTATGGTTCCTGATAGAGCTCATGGAATTTATGAAGGCAAAAACATGCGTTTGAATTTATATACTAAAATGACGAATTTTGTGGAAGCACATTTATTGAATTAATCTAAAATCAACCCAAAAAAGAACTATTATGTTAGATAAAGAAGCTATAATTCCGTCTCAAGAACAAGAGATTTTAGGACATCCAAAAGGATTATTTTATTTATTTTTTGCTGAATTGTGGGAACGTTTCAGTTTCTATGGAATGCGTGCATTGCTTACACTATATATGGTGCAAGAAATTTTCAAAGCTATTGTTGAAAGAGACACAGCAACAGCAGTTGTATATGCTTCTTATGGTTCATTAGTGTATGCTTCAACTGTGATTGGAGGTCAAATTTCAGACAAGATTTTAGGAATGAGAGCTTCTATTTTTTTAGGTGGAATTTTGATGGCTTTAGGACATTTTGTTTTGGCAATTCAGAATGACATAGCATTCTTTTTAGCATTGGCTTTTATTGTTGTTGGAAACGGATTTTTCAAACCTAATATCTCAACGTTTGTAGGTTCATTGTACAAGGAAGGTGATATCAGAAAAGAATCTGGTTTTACTATTTTCTATATGGGTATTAATATTGGAGGATTTGTTGCACCACTTTTATGTGGCTGGTTAGCAGCTGAATATGGATGGCATTATGGATTTGGATTGGCAGGAATTGGAATGTTAACAGGATTGTTTTTCTTTTGGAGTGGCATCAAAAAAAATGTTTTTGGAGAAAATGGAATGCCACCAAATCAAGCAATTTATGAAAAGAAAATTCTTGGAATTCCTCAAAAAACGTTAATTCCAATTGTTGCATTTTTATCAGCTCCAGGAATTGCTTATTTACTAGCTTCTTGGCAACAAAATTATGTTAGTGGTATTTTTAAATTTATAGGTTTTGCAGTGTTGGCTTACATAGTTTATATCATGATTAAACTTGATTTGGAAGCAAGAAAAAAATTGACCATGGCAGTATTAATTACATTTTTTATGACTCTTTTTTGGGGTTTTCATGAATTATCTGGAAGTGTAATTACCTTGTTTGCATCTAGAAATGTTGCATTAGATGGAATTATGTCTGCAAGTCAAACAAATGCTTTAAACTCTATGTTCATCATCTTTTTAGCAATTCCTATTTCGTTACTATGGGGATATTTATCAAAAAAAGGAATGAATCCAAGAACTCCTTATAAATTTGGATTGGGATTACTTTTAGCTGGTTTGTGCTTTTACATTTTATCATTAAGTGGTGCAAGTGCAGATGAAAATGGCATGGTTCCATTTACTTATTTATTAATTATGTATTTCATCATTTCCATTGGAGAATTGTTTATGTCGCCTGTTGGTTTATCTAAAATTACTGATTTGTCACCAAAAAATATTGTTGCTTTCATGATGGGTGTTTGGTTTTTATCATCCGCGTTTGCATTTCAAATTGTTGGTTTTATTGGAGAACAATTAGCGGTTGAAAGCACAGATATTAATGTTGGTGGATTAGAAACTTTGACAATTTATACTGATGGTTTTCATTTAATTGCCATGTATGCTTTAGGAGCAGGAGCTGTTGTTTTATTATTTTCTCCAGTCATGAAAAAGTTATTAGGCAATGTTCATTAACAAGAATTAATTTTAAAAATTATTTAGAATAGATTAACTAACACCATTAAAGGTAATTACCAATAATTTGTAATTTTACAATTGTTTCATCGACAATTTTAACATGAAAAAAAACCACCTAATTTTTGCATTTTTTTGCTTTGTATTTTCAATAACTGCTCAAGAAAAAATCAATTGGCTTTCTTTTGAAAAAGCAATTGAATTGAACAAAACCAATCCAAAACCTATTTTGATTGATGTTTACACAGATTGGTGTGGTTATTGTAAAAAAATGGACAGAGAAACGTATGCAAACTCCGTAATTGCTAAATACATCAACAGTCATTTTTATGCAGTAAAATTAAATGGAGAAGGCAAAGAAGATATCAAATATAAAGGACAAACTTTTAAAAATAAACAACAAGGCAGAACTGAATATCACGAACTTGCTTTGGCTTTTTTAGATGGAAAACTTTCCTATCCAACAACCATTTTCTTAACTAAAAAAGAAGAATTACTGCAAAGAATTCCAGGGTATTTATCCAAAGAACATTTTGAAAAAATTCTAGCTTTTTTCAAAACGGAAGCTTACAACAATACTGATTGGGAAGTTTTTGAAAAGAATTTTAAAAGCGAATTAAATCCTTAATTTTTAAGTAGAAAAGCCCCTTTTTCACCTGTGTAATGAAATGGAATTTGCATTTTTTCTGCGGTAATTTTCCAACGATTTGTGTAGGATTTAAAATTACTTCCATCTGCAATAATCATTTTTGGGCGAATTTTTGAAATCATTCTTTCCAAATTAATTTTGGGTGAATTTTGTAAAATCACCATTGAATTTTTCAGATTTTCTAGTTGATAAATTCCTAAACTATCAATGACTAAAATTGGTTGATTTTCAAATTGATATACATTTGAACTCATTTTTTTGAAAGAAACCTCCACATTTTCGGCAATTTTATAACCAGTTACAATGGAATTAATGCCTCCCAAACTATCCACATTGTGAATAAATTGAATCTTTTCTTGGTTTCGAAATCCAAAAACAGTTTGCTTCGTTTTGTGAAAAACAATGAATTCTTTTGATTGATTTTTTTGATAATTTTCAAACAAAATCACACTTTGAAAAACAACAATACTTCCTAAAAATAGCAACATTTTTTTTGATGTTTGATGATTTAAAAATCGAGCACCAAAAAAAATAACAATATAACTCACTACTAAAAGTGAAAATGACAATGAAATATCTTTAAATAAAAATGCTTCTTGATTCGAAATCCAATTGATAAAAACATTCATCAGCGAAATGATAAAACCATATAAATCAGCCAAAATGCTAGGTAAAATTTCGAAAATAGAAAGAAAAATTACAATAATTCCTGCCATTAAAATAAATCCCAAACAGGGAATTATTATCATATTTGAAAGAAAAAACAACCCTGGAAATTGATGAAAATAATACAAACTTAATGGCAAAACTCCAATTTGTGCCGCCAAAGAAACTGAGGTTACTTGCCAGAAAAAGTCAATAATTTTTGGTTTGATTTTTATCAATTGATAGATTTTTTGTTGCATTGTTATGATTCCTAAAACCGCTAAATAACTCAATTGAAAACCAACATCAAACAGAAAAAGTGGTTTGAAAATCAACAAGATAAAAAGCGATGAAAAAAGTGAAAAAAGAATAATTCTTTTACTTCCAAATTGTTGACCAATTGCCAAAAATGAAAACATTGTTACAGCTCTCACAACAGAAGCTGACAAACCTGCAATAAAGGCAAACATCCATAAAATGAATATAATAAGTATTGTTTGGATGGTTTTTCCATTTTTGAAAACTGTCAAAAAACCAAAAACTTTCAATAACAAAAGCATGATAATTCCAACATGCAAACCAGAAACTGCCAAAATATGAATAGCTCCTGCTTTTGAATAATCAGCTAATAATTCTTTTGAAATTTCTTTTCTTTCTCCCAATAATAAGGCATTAATTACTGCCATTTCATATGTTTTAAAAGCATATCTTTTCATAGAAATTTGGACAAAATCTCGAAATTCCTCAGACCAACCTTTCAGCGTTCTTTGTCCCAAACCCAAACTCAAAAATTGATTGTTATTTACAAAAAGTTGCTGACGAATTCCTTGATTTTCGAGGTATTTTTTATAATCAAATTGATGTGGATTTGTAGATGTATTGATTTCGACAAAATTGGGTTTTACAACCAAAATTTCATCTACTTTTAAGGGTTTTAATGAAGTTGCTTTTTCAATATTTAAAAGCACATTTCCTCTGGTTTTTTGATCATCAATTTGCACAACTTTCATTTGATATTTATCATGAAAACTGCTTGATTTCAGCACTTTATCTACTTTTAAAATCGCAACAGAATTTTTTTTCGACAATTGTAAAAAATGATTGGAATAATTGGCATCATCTTGAAAAAAAACTGAAGAAATTCCAACAAAGAAAAAATATCCAAAAGCCAAAAAAGTTCTTGTTTTTTGATGGTTAAAAAACCCTAAAATCAATAAAAATAGGACATGACAAACTAGTAAAATATTGAAATTAAAGTGCCATACTCTAAAAAATAATTGAGTATAAATTCCCACAATTAGGAACACAGAAAAATGGAAAGGTAAAAAACGAAGTAACTTTCTCATAGCGAACGAAAGTTACTATTTTTTTTGATTTAAAAACTAAAATATTGTAGCTGCTTTTAGAAAAATTCTTTGCCAATATTCCTCAGAAAAGGAAGAAATAATGACTCCTCTTTGCGTAGTTGAATGAATAAATTGAATGTTGCCATTTTTTACAGATGTAACCAAACCTACATGATCTACAATTTTCTTTCTATTTCTGGCTGCAAAAAAAACTAAATCGCCTTTTTTTACGTTCTCTAAAGGAATTTCTTTTCCGTAATTTGCCATGTCTCGTGAACTTCTTGGCAATATGATTTCTTCTTGTTTAAAAGAAGTGCTTACCAATCCAGAACAATCCATTCCTTTATCAGTAGTTCCTCCAAATTTATATTTTACACCTTCGTGTTTCAATGCAAAATCAACAACATTGTTAATCTTTGAGTTTATTTTTGAGTTTGAATTTGAATTTATAAAATAAGCATCTTGTGTAGAGGAACAAGCACCAAAAACAAGTAAAATTACCATCAGAAAAAAATAACTTTTACTCATTAACTCTTTGTTTTTAAATAATTTACAATTAAATTGGCTGTCTTTTTTGAGGCTCCTTTTCCTCCTAATTTTTTTTCCAATTCATAATATTCCAAAAATAATATTTTTCTTTGACTTGCGTCTAAGATTTTTAAAAGTTCTTTTGTTAAATTTTCTTTTGCGAAATTATCTTGAATTAATTCAGTAACAACTTCTTTGTCCATAATCAAATTTACAAGTGAAATAAATTTCAATGTGATGATTCTTTTGGCAATTTGATAGGATATAAATCCGCCTTTATAACAAACCACTTGTGGCACTTTAAACAAAGCTGTTTCTAGAGTTGCAGTTCCTGAAGCGACCAAAGCAGCATGAGAAACACTCAACAAATCGTAAGTTTTATTATTGATAAAAGCTACATTTTTATCGCCAATAATTTGTTTGTAAAAAGAAAAATCTTGACTTGGAGCGCCTGCAATTACAAATTGATACTCTTTAAAATGATCAATAATTGACAACATAACTGCCAACATTTTTGAGATTTCTTGTTTTCTACTTCCAGGCAAAATAGCTATGATTGGTCTTTCATCAAGATTGTATTGATTGCGAAAATCCCAAATATCTACTTGATTTCTCTCAGCAATTGCATCAATTAATGGATGACCAACAAAGGTAACATCGTAATTAAATTGGTTGTAAAACTCTTTTTCAAAAGGTAAAATCACAAACATGTTGTCAATATCTCTTTTAATATCTTGTACTCTACCTGCTCTACTTGCCCAAACTTGTGGAGAAATGTAATAGGTGGTTTTAAAACCTTGTTGCTTTGCCCATTTTGCAATGCGTAAATTAAATCCTGAATTATCAATGAAAATAATCACATCAGGTTGAAATTTTGCAATATCTTCTTTACAAAATTTGATGAATTGCAACACTTTTGATAAGTTTTTTACAACTTCAAAAAAGCCCATAAAAGCTCTTTCTTTGTAATGACTTACCAAAGTTCCTCCAACATTTTGCATTAAATCTCCACCCCAAAAACGGATTTCAGCAGTTGCATCTTCCTCAAAAATTGCTTTCATCAAGTTTGAACCATGCAAATCTCCTGAAGCTTCACCAGCAATAATGTAGTATTTCATTTAGAGAAACTTTAAAATTAGCGTTGTTAACGCAATTAAAATGGTAGCTAAAACAACGCCTTTCGCTCTGTTATCTTGATTTTTTTTCAGGAAAATAAAAAACACAAAAAGATTTGGAATTGCAGCAATTGATAATACTTTTCCGTATAAATTTCCTTCAGAAATCATCTGTAAAGTGTCATCAAAAGAATATCTTGAAAAATATTCGATATAAAAAAATATGCCTCCAAAAGTGGCAAAAAGCGCTACTGAAAATCCAATAAATATGTCTTTTTTTACAGTTCCCAAGAATTTAATTTTTGAATCATGTGATGTGCTGTCAAGTCAAATTGAACAGGAACAACAGAAATATAATTATTTTCCAAAGCATACACATCTGTGTCTTGTCCTTTGTCTTTGTTCACAAACTCGCCTGAAAGCCAATAATATTCTTTGCCAAATGGACTTTTTCGCTTGTCAAAAGTTTCTTTCCAAAAACCCATGGCTTGTCTGCAAATTTTCACACCTTTTAATGCTTCTTTTTTTACACTTGGAATGTTTACATTTAGCACGATTCCTTCTGGCAAACCATATAAAATTGTGTTCAAAGTGATACTTTTTACAAAATCTTCACAAGCTCTAAAATCTGCATGCCATTTAAAATCCAACAGTGAAAATCCGATGGCAGGGATTCCTTCAATTCCAGCCTCAATTGCGGCACTCATTGTTCCTGAATAAATCACATTAATGGATGAATTTGAACCATGATTGATACCAGAAACACACAAATCCGGTTTTTTATTTAAAATTTCGCTCACTGCCATTTTTACACAATCAGCAGGAGTTCCTGAGCAAGTATATTCTAATTGAGGTCCATCATCAATAGTTATTGGATTGCAAGTCAACACATTATCAACTGTAATTGCATGTCCCATTCCACTTTGAGGACTGTCAGGAGCAACCACTACAACATCTCCAATTTTATTCATTATTTTAATCAAAGCTCTAATTCCTGGAGCTGTAATGCCATCATCATTGGTTACTAAAATTAAAGGTTTTTCCTGCATTTTTTGGTATTTTGATTACAAATGTAAAATATTTTGATCGAATTTCTTTTTAACATTTTCTAAAGAGTAAAGCTTTGTAAAATTACATAATATTGTTGTGGTTGAAAATTGGAACATTTCAAATGAAATTTTCAACAAATTTTTCGCAAATCGTAAAAATATTCAATAAATGGCACTATTTTAGTGTTTTCAAATAAAGAAAAAATCAAAAACAAAAACAGATTTATGAAGTCGAATTTAAAATTGAGTTTCGCTTTACTCTCATTCCTGCTCTTATTCAATAGTTTTGGAATTTTAGCAAAAGAAAAAGTAAAAAAAAGTAATGACCCAGAAAAAGATAAAGTCTTAATTTTTGTTTTAAAAAATATCCTAACACGTGGTCATTATGTGGTAAAAGATTTGAACGATTCATTTTCAGAACACGTTTTCAATAATTTTATTGATGGTTTAGACCCAAGTAAAAGATATTTTACACAAGATGATATTAAGGAATTTTCAAAATATAAGTACCAGATAGACAATCAGTTACTAAAAGAAGATTTGAGTTTTTATACCTTAGTTTATGGTTGCTTTTTAGAAAGAATTAAAAAAGCAAAAACCTTGTATGGAGGAATTTTAGAAAAACCTTTTGATTACACTTCCAATGAAACAATCGATTTAGATTTTGAAAAAGTTCCGTTTGCAAAAAACCAACTTCAATTAACTGATTATTGGAAAAAACAACTAAAATTACAAACGCTGGATAAAATTCAAGAATTTACTGCACTTGAAAAAGACAAGCTAAAAAAAGATAAAAATTACAAAGTCAAAACCTTTGAAATTCTTGAAAAAGAAGCAAGAGCAGAAGTGCTAAAAAGCATGGACGAATTGTATATGAGAATTGAAGAATTGGAGCATGAAGATTGGTTTTCAACGTATTTGAACGCAATTGTGAGTGGTTTTGACCCACATACAACCTATATGCAACCAAATGTAAAAGAGGTTTTTGATCAAAATATTTCAGGAAAATTAGAAGGAATTGGAGCACGTTTGCAAAAAAAAGGGATTTATACACAAGTTTTTGAATTGGTTTCTGGAGGTCCTGCTTGGAAACAAGGAGATTTAGAAGAAGGAGACATCATTCTAAAAGTTGCACAAGGAAAAAAAGAATCTTTGGATATTGTTGGAATGCGTTTGGATGATGCTATTAAATTTATCAAAGGTCCAAAAGGAACTGAAGTGAAACTGACTGTAAAAAAGAAAATTGATGGTTCAATTCAAGAAATTTCAATTATTAGAGATGTTGTTGAATTGGGAGAAACTTTTGTAAAATCGAGCATTGTTATGAAAAACAATAAAAAATATGCAATTATTGATTTACCAAGTTTTTACATTGATTTTTCTGACGACAATTACAGAGATTCAGCCAAAGACATGGAAAAAGAAATTGAACGTTTAAAATCTGAAGGTGTTGAAGGATTGATTATTGATCTAAGAAATAATGGTGGTGGCTCATTAAAAACTGCCATCGAAATTTCAGGATTATTTATTGATGAAGGTCCTATTGTTCAAGTTCAATATCGTGGAGAAAATCCTGTAATAAAAAGAGATACAGACCCAAAAACTCAATGGGACAAAGCTGTAGTAGTTTTGGTAAATGAATTTTCGGCATCTGCATCAGAAATTTTTGCTGCAGCCATGCAAGATTATAAACGATCCATAATTTTAGGAGGAAATCAAACCTATGGAAAAGGAACTGTTCAAAATATTTTACCTATCAACCAATTTTATCCAAAATACGAAAAAGACTTAGGATTTTTGAAAATGACCATTCAAAAGTTTTACAGAATAAATGGTGGTTCCACACAAAAAGAAGGTGTTTATTCAGATATTGCCATGCCAACAAGATTGAGTTATTTGAAAAATGGAGAAAGAGATTTGCAAGGAGCATTGTCTTGGGATAAAGTTGCAAAAGCAGATTATAAACAAACAAATTCGTATGCCAATTTTGATGAAGTAATCAATAACAGCAAACAAAGAATTGCTACTAATGAAAAATTTATTGCCATCAATGAATATGCAAAATGGCTTAAAAATAATCAAGAAAATGGAACATTTTCGTTGAATTATGAACAATTTGTAAAAGAAAATGAAACAAAAGAAAAAGAAGCTAAAAAGTTTTCTTCTGTTTTTGAATTCAAATCTAATGATACTTTTTTTGCTCCAAAATACGAAATGGCTTTGATGAAAGAAGATAAAGAATTAGAATCAAAAAGAACAGCTTGGCATAAAAATCTAGCTAAAGATATCTATGTTTCTGAAGCGCTAAATGTTTTGAGCGATTTGAAACTTAACAAAAAAACAACAATTGTAAAAAACTAAATTTCAATTTATAAACCCCAAACCTGATGGAGATTCTATCAGGTTTTTTATTTTTTCTTATGAGTTTTCAAGTAACATTTGCCACAAAATGGGCTGATTTTGACCCAAACAAACACATGCGTCATACAGCTTACAACGATTATGCAGCCGAAGTAAGAGTTCGTTATTTTGCAAAAAACAATTTTACAATCAAGGATTTTAATCGATTTAATTTAGGTCCAATTTTATTCACTGAAGAAACTTCTTTCAGAAAAGAAATTTTGATGGGCGAAAATATCACTGTAAATATCAAACTAGCAGGAGTTTCTGAAAAGTTTGAACGATGGAAAATTGTACATGAGGTTTTTAATGAATCAGGAAAATTAGCAGCAATAATTAAAGTTTATGGAGCTTGGATTGATTTAACCCAAAGAAAATTAACGATTCCACCAAAAGAAGCAGCTGTCATTTTTTTAAACGCCGAAAAATCACATGATTTTGAGGAGATTTTGGTAAGGGGGTAATTAATTTTAGCTTTTTCAAGAAAAACTATTTTAAAATAAAAAAAGCTTCTTTAAAAAAAAGAAGCTTTTGTACGAGCGGAGAGACTCGAACTCTCACACCTTTCGGCACTAGATCCTAAGTCTAGCGTGTCTACCAATTCCACCACGCTCGCTTTTTCGGATTGCAAATATAAACAAACCTCACAAACTACAAAGTAGTTCACTATAAATTTTCTACTTTTGATTTAGAAATAAATAATATATGAATACCATAAAATCATACATAGAAAACAACAAAAATAGATTTATTGAAGAATTGATTGAATTGTTAAAAATTCCATCTATCAGCGCAGATTCAACTCATAAAAATGATGTTTTACAAACTGCAAATTTCATTTTAAAAAGCTTACAAAAAGCAGGTTGTGATAATGTTGAAATTTGCGAAACTCCAGGTTATCCAATAGTTTATGGGGAAAAAATCATTGATAAAACCCTTCCAACTGTTTTAGTGTATGGTCATTATGATGTGCAACCTGCAGATCCAATCAATTTGTGGGATTCACCTCCTTTTGAACCTGTTATCAAAAAAACTGCTATTCATCCTGAAGGTGCCATTTTTGCAAGAGGTGCTTGTGATGATAAAGGACAGCTATTCATGCATATCAAGGCTTTTGAATACATGATTTCTTCTGGAAATTTGCCTTGCAACGTTAAATTCATGATTGAAGGTGAAGAAGAAATTGGTTCAAAAAATTTGTCTTGGTTCGTTCCTAGAAACATCGAAAAATTAGCAAATGACGTTATTCTAATTTCTGATACAGGAATGATTGCAAATGATATTCCCTCAATTACAACTGGTTTGCGAGGTTTGAGTTATGTAGAAGTAGAAATTACAGGACCAAATAGAGATTTACATTCAGGCTTGTATGGAGGAGCAGTTGCAAATCCAATCAATATTTTAACAAAAATGATTGCTTCTTTGCACGATGAAAATAATCATATTACCATTCCAGGATTTTATGATGCTGTTGAAGAATTGTCAACAACTGAAAGAAATGAAATGGCAAAAGCGCCATTTTCAATAGAAAATTATAAAAAAGCCTTGGATATTGAAGACGTTTATGGAGAAAATGGATACACCACAAATGAGAGAAATTCAATAAGACCAACATTAGATGTAAATGGAATTTGGGGTGGTTACACAGGTGAAGGTGCAAAAACAGTTATAGCTAGCAAAGCTTTTGCAAAAATTTCAATGCGTTTGGTTCCAAATCAAGATTGGGAAAAAATCACGGAATTGTTCAAAAATCATTTTGAAAAGATTGCTCCAAAATCTGTAAAAGTAATCGTAAAACCTCATCATGGAGGACAAGGTTATGTAACACCAATTGACACTATTGAATATCAAGCCGCAAGTAAAGCGTATGAAAAAAGTTTTGGCAAAAAACCAATTCCTCAAAGAAGTGGAGGAAGTATTCCTATTGTTGCATTGTTTGAAAAAGAATTGAAAAGCAAAACAATTTTGATGGGTTTTGGACTAGATTCTGATGCAATTCATTCTCCAAACGAACATTTTGGAATTTGGAATTATTTAAAAGGAATAGAGACAATTCCTTATTTTTATCAATATTTCGCTGAATTACCAAAAAAATAAATCAAGAAAAAGCATTTTTTTCATCAAAATTAAAGCGTTAAAATATTTTAATTCATTAGGAAAATAATGTTAAATTTGTGCCAAACAAAAATACAGGGGATGAAATTTTTAAAAACAATTTTTTTAGGAGGATTGTTAGTTGTTTTAACTAACAAAGCAAATGCACAAGATTATAACAAATGGTCTATTGATTTGGGCGCTGGAATTCATACAATTGGGTCATCACTTTCACCAGGTTATCATGCAAAACCTCTAGGACAAGGAAATTTTGGTGTTCGTTACATGTTAAACAATAGATTTGGATTGCGTGTTGATTTAGGATTCAGCAAATTTTCAGAGAGAAATGGAACTCCAGATTTTTCATCAAACTATTATAGAGCCTCTTTAGAAGGAGTCGTGAATATTGGAAATGTTTTAAATTTCAATTCTTGGTCAAAACGCATCAACTTATTACTGCATGCAGGTGGAGGTTTTTCTAGTTTAAATACTTTAAATCCAACTGTAAATGGTGGTGATGGAATGGTAAATTTAATTTTTGGATTAACACCTCAATTCAAAATTTCTGATAAAATTTCGGTTTTTGCTGATTTCTCGTCATTAATTCACTTTTTTCAAGCAGATAATATTGATGGAGGCACAAATACCATCCCAAGAGAAACCAATGTAAGTATTTTTAATACTTCTATTGGAGTAAATATTGCTTTAGGAAATAAAAAACAACATGCTGATTTTGTGGTTGAAGAAACTACTGAAAATAATACTTTAGATATTGAATTAGAATCTCTAAGAAAACGTTTGGATAGCGCAGAAGTTGAAATTGAAAAATTAAAATCGAAAGGAGTTGTTGTAACTAACGAATTAATTATCACAGAATTAGATAACAGATATGTTAAAAAAGGAGAAAAATCTTTAGAGGATGGAAGTGTGATAGATTCAAATGTTGATTTCATTAAAGAACTATTAAACAAAGGATATGTTAATGTATTTTTTGATGTAAACAATGCTGAAATTCAAGAAGGTTCTTTAAATTCTGTAAATTACTTAAAACAATTTATGATTGACAATCCATATATGAAGGCAACAATCATTGGTTATGCAGATGAAACTGGAACTGAAAGTCGCAATCAAACACTCTCTACAAACAGAGCAAAAAACGTATATGATATGTTAGTTTCAGCAGGAATTAGCTCAACAAGAATGTCTTATGCAGGTGGTGGAGTTGATGCAAGTGTTGGAAAAGAAGCAAGACAATTAGCAAGAAAAGTTATCTTTAAAATTCAATAATCTCAACAATTTTCATGAAAAAACACTGAATTTAATTCAGTGTTTTTTTTTGCTTTTGAATTTTTAATTGTCACAAATAAGAAAAAAATTATTTCAAAATAGTCGCTTTGATGATAAAGTCAACCTCAGGATAATTTTTCTTAATAAATTTATTTCCATATTTCTGAATAGAATCTTGACGAAAACCCAATTTATCTCCATATTTATCATAAAATTTCAACACATTTTCTGAGCCTTTTGTCACTTTTGCAATCACAGGAAAACCTTTTACACCATCATAATCTAAATCATCCAATCTGTTATTATCCTTTAGATTTATAAAAATTTGAGTAGTTCTTGTTTTTTTTCCTCCTCTTGCAAAAGCAATTGTCATAGCATCATTTTTCATAATTACTGGCTCATCTTCCAAACCAAATTTACCCCAACTTTTATGGATAATGGAATCATTATGAATACCAAATTGTGCTACAAAATTTGGCACCACTCTAAAAATTGCGATGTCTGTATAAAAGCCATTTTTTATCAAAGAATACAGTCTATCAACACCTTGAGGAGACCATTCTCTTTTGGCATAAATTTCGAAATTTCCTTTGGTAGTCTCAAAAACTGCTTTAAATTCTGAAGGTGCTTTTTCTTTTGTCCATTTTTCATTGAATAATTTTTTGCTGCAAGAAAAGAATACGATTAAGGTAAAAAAAACAACTATTTTTTTCATTTGATAAGATTTTAATATAAATGTAAGCAAAAGTAACAAAATGAATAATATAAATTATTTACTCTACGTTTGTAGAATTAATATTTTTATTCTATGTTTGTAGAGTAAAATAAACTACTATGCAATTATCAAAAACAGAAGAACAATTAATGCAGTATTTATGGAAACGTAAAAAAGCATTTTTAAAAGATTTGATAGATGATTTTCCAGAACCAAAACCAGCAACTACAACAGTTGCAACGTTGTTAAAACGAATTTCAGATAAAGGCTTTATTGATTACAAATTGCATGGAAAATCAAGAGAATATTTTCCAATTATTAAAAAAACAGATTATTTTTCAAACCATGTAAATGGATTGATTAAAAACTTTTTTAACGATTCTGCATGTCAGTTTGCATCATTTTTCACCAAAGAAACCAATCTTTCCACAAATGAATTAGAAGAACTAAAAAAAATAATTGACAATCAAATTAAAATGCAAAAACAATGATCATCTACTTCATAAAATCAGCAAGTTGCATAGCGCTTTTGTTATTCTTTTATCACTTGATTTTAGAAAAAGAAAAGATGCACAGTTTCAATCGTTTTTATTTGATAATTGGCGTTATCGTTAGTTTAGTAATTCCGTTCACAACCTTAACTGTTGAAGTTCCTGCAATTTCAACTTCAGAAATTACAACAGTTGAACCTACTTTTATTGTAGAAAATACATCAACAATACTCTTAGAGGAAACGATTGACTACACAAAATATATCCTAAGTTTATATATATTCATTTCTTTTCTCTTATTGTTTAGATTTGGAAGAAACTTGTTCAAAATTATCCATAAAATAAGATTGAATACTCAAATAAAACTCGAAAAAGCTTCTTTGGTTTTAGTGGATGATAAAATTCTACCTCACACCTTTTGGAACTTTATTTTTATCAATAAAACTGATTATAAAAACGGAAATATTGAAGAAGAACTTTTTACACACGAGTTAACACATGTTACACAAAAACATACATTAGATGTTTTGCTAGTTGAATTTTTACAAGCTATTTTTTGGATAAATCCGTTGTTTATTTTCTTAAAAAAAGCAATACAATTAAATCATGAATTTTTAGCGGATGAAAACGTGATTAAACAACATAAAAACACCCTCCATTATCAGCATTTATTAGTAAACAAAGCTGCTTGGAACAACGAATATTACTTGACCAGTAATTTGAATTATTTACTTACTAAAAAAAGATTAAAAATGATGACAACACAAAGTTCACAAACCAAAATTTGGATCAAAAAACTGGCGGTAATCCCGCTTTTAGCAGGATTTGTTTTTCTCTTTGCAGAAAGAGTTGAAGCGCAAGAGAGTATTGAAATTGTAGAAGAAAAATTTACGTCAATTCCAATTGAAACAAACTTGGACAAAAAAAAATACACAAATCAACAACTTTACAAAGATTATTATTATAAAAATCTGAAAATTGTTACAAAAGATAAAAATGGAAAAAACATTAGCAAAACGTATGATGAATTAACAACCGAAGAAAAAGAAAGATTAATTTCACCTCCACCTATAAAATCAAAAAAGAGAGTACTTACTAAAAAACAATTCGAAGAGTTAAAAGATAAATCTAAATATGCAGTTTGGATTGATGGAAAAGCAGTAAAAAACGAAGTTTTAGAGCAGTATCAAAACTCAGATTTTTCCAATTATTCTATAAGTTTCGTTTATAAAAATGCAAGAAGTAAACGTTTTCCTCAAGAAAATCAAGCTCATTTGGAAACCACAAAATATTTTGAAAATCAAAATAAACAGAGAATTGAGGCTTATGAAAATTATTTAAAAAATAATAATACTTCAAAAATAATTGAAATTGAAAAAACACCTGAAATTAAGGAGGTTTTAGAAAAACCAACTAAAAAATCTTCGTTATTAAATAAAGATACTTACAAAGACTATACATATTATGTTGATGGAATTCAAACAAAATCATCAGAAATTTCTCTGATAGAGTCATTTAAAATTGAATCTACTTTAATAAATAACGAAGCTAAAACCATAAATATTACGCTTAAAAAAGTTGTTAATTCTGATAAAGTTTTAAATAATTCTAACAAAAAATCTCCTTCAAGTTTTCTTATGAAACTTAATGATAAAGAAAATATATCTTTAACAAGTTTCGATGAAATTAAGAGAGAAAAGGAATCTAATGCGAAATTTACTGAGCATGAGAGAAAACAATTTGAAATTCGAAAAATGCTTATTAAAGCAACTACTGTAAAAGAGGATAAATTTAATTTTAAAATAGATGGAAAAAACTCTCATATTAACGATGCTTATACATATATTTATAATAACCCTATCTGTGAAATATTCACAGAGGAAAACTCAGATGGTATTTTAATTTTAAATTTGAAAGAAAATTCAGGAAACGAAATGAGCTTTAATGATTTACAAAATGAATATACAAAAATATTTAAAAACATAAAATAATTATTTAAACTTTAAAGTTCAATGTTTTATCTTGAAACAAATTCTACTTTTAAACATTATGTTGCTATATCATACTTATCAGTAATACTTAAAAATTTCTTCCTAATTTGTTCTGGAGTAAATAAAAAAAGTGGGTTTATCAACAAATACATCAAAAAGAACAACTATTAATTTCAATCAGATGCTTTTTACAAAAAGCATCAGAAAATACTCTAAAATAAAAAAAGCGTCCCAAATAAGGGAAGCTTTCCATTGGCTAACAAAACCAAGACACTTTTTACGAAAGTGCCAAAACAACACAACTTGTTGCTTTTTTAAAAACAACATGCAAATATAAATTGTTTTTGATTATTTACCAACTTCAAACGTATTTTTAATCCTTTTCTTGATTGTAAATTAGTGCTTTAGATTGTATCTTTGCAACCTTTATAAAACCTCAGAAAATTTACAAACCCAATGCAATTATCAGAACAAGAAGTTGTACGTAGAGAAAAGTTAGCCAAATTGCGCACTTTAGGCATCAATCCTTATCCAGCAGATTTGTTTCCTTTAGATTCAAATTCTACAGAAATAAAATCCAATTTTTCAGAAGGAAAAAAAGTGGTAATTGCTGGCAGATTAATGTCAAGAAGAATTCAAGGAAATGCTTCTTTTGCTGAACTCCAAGATGGAGAAGGAAGAATTCAAGTATATTTTAATCGCGATGAAATTTGTGCTGATGAAGACAAAACCATGTACAATGAAGTATATAAAAAACTACTTGATATTGGCGATTTTATAGGAATTACCGGAACTTTATTCACTACAAAAGTGGGGGAAAAAACAGTAATGGTCAAAGAATTTAAATTATTGAGTAAAGCTTTAAAACCTTTGCCTCTGCCAAAAACAGATGCTGAAGGAAATACCTATGATGAATTTAACGACCCAGAATTGCGTTACAGACAACGTTATGCAGATTTGGTTGTAAATCC
>DAIUBY010000009.1:0-24942 GCA_036846425.1 Polaribacter sp. | reverse complement strand
TACAAAGATTATAATTGGATGATGGATTTTTGTGAGCAACTTTTGGAGCATTGTGCAATCGCAGTAAATGGAACAACTAAAGCTACTTTTGGAAACTTTGAAATCGATTTTAAAGCGCCTTACAAAAGAGTTAGTATGACTGATGCTATCAAAGAATTTACAGGATTTGACATCACCAATAAATCAGAAGAAGAAATTAGAATCGCAGCAAAATCAATAGGAATTGCTGTTGATGAAACAATGGGAAAAGGCAAATTGATTGATGAAATTTTTGGAGAAAAATGTGAAGGAAATTATATTCAGCCAACATTTATTACGGATTATCCAAAAGAAATGTCGCCTTTATGCAAAGAACACAGAACAAATCCTGAGTTGACAGAGCGTTTTGAATTGATGGTTTGCGGAAAAGAAATTGCGAATGCATATTCAGAATTAAACGATCCTATTGATCAACGTGAACGCTTTGAACATCAATTGAAATTAGCAGAAAAAGGCGATGATGAAGCTACTCAATTTATTGATTATGATTTTTTACGATCTCTAGAATATGGAATGCCACCAACTGCTGGAATGGGAATTGGAATGGACAGATTAATTATGTTTTTAACGAACAATCAGTCCATTCAAGAAGTGTTATTTTTTCCTCAAATGCGACCTGAAAAAAGAGCGATTTCTATAGAATTAGATGCTGAGGAAAAAGCTGTTTTAGAAATGATTACCAAAGCAGAAAAAATTGATTTGAATGATTTGAAAATTCAATCAGGATTATCCAATAAAAAATGGGATAAAACTTTGAAACATCTTACAAAAAACAAACTTGCGACTGTTACAAAAACCGATGATGGATTGTTTGTAGAAATAGTATAAACTTATGATTTAAAATACTTTACAAAAGAATCACAGCAATGTGGTTCTTTTTTTTATTTAAAATAGTAGGCATTAGAAAAAAAGTGAATAAAAAATTTTAAAACCAAGACAAATGTCTTATATTTGTGGACAATTGTTTAAAAATGAAAAACAAGTATCAAGAATCATCAGAAACAGACTTCAATAACATCAATGAAGCAATAAGCGTTTATGCTCGAAAAATAAACACTACTTCTCCCTTTAAAATCAATAGTGATAAAACTTCTTATGGGGATTTTTTTAAAAATAAAATGCTAATTATCAATACCATAAGACAAGGATTGCCTTATGATTTGTTTCTAAAAATAAAAGACATTACTCCATTTACAGAAGATGATTGGGCTGATTATTTGAATGTTTCTAAAAAAACGTTGCAACGAAATAGCGCTATTGAAAATTATTTTTTCAAACCAATTCACTCAGAAAAAATTATTGAACTAGCAGAAGTTACCAATTTTGGATTGGAGGTTTTTGATACCATTGAGCAATTTTACCTTTGGCTGAATACGCCTTCATTTGCTTTAGGAAATTTAAAACCAGCCGAACTTTTAAAAGATTCTTATGGAAAAGAACTGGTTTTGGACGAACTTAACAGAATAGATCAAGGCATTTTTGCATAATGAAAGTTTTTAGATTATCGAAAAAAAAATATGCTGAAGAATTGAGTGGAAAGGGTGCTTCAAAATCTGGAAATAGATGGAATTCTAAAGGAACTGAAATCATTTATACCTCCGAAAGCAGGGCTTTAGCAATGTCTGAAATTTTAGTTCACTTGTCATTGGCAACATTACCAAAAGATTTTGTGATGATAACAATCCATATTCCTGATTCATTAAAATTTAAAGAAATCAATCATCAAATACTTCCTGAAAACTGGAATAGTCATCCTCCAAATAACTCAACTCAAAAAATTGGAGATGCTTTTATTGATTCAAAAGATTTTTGTCTATTAAAAGTTCCTTCAGCAGTTGTGAAAGGAGATTTTAATTATCTGGTTAATCCATTTCACAAAGATTTTAAAAAAATTAAAATTTCAGAAATAGTAAATTTTCCATTTGACGAAAGAATTTTCAAATAATATAAACTACGTCTGAAAAAGTTTTTTATTTTTGGGTACTATGAACTGTAAAAATTGCAACCATATTCTAGAAAACGACGCTCAATTTTGTGACAATTGTGGTGGAAAAATAATTGTTCAAAGAATTACATTTAAACAATTATTTCTTGAGTTTTTTATCAATGTTTTTGGTGTTGATAGTAAATTTTTCTTAACCCTAAGAAAAATGGTTACAAATCCTGATGAGGTAATCAATGAATATTTAAGTGGCGTTAGAAAACGTTACGTAAATCCTTTTGCTTTTTTGGCTGTTGGTGCAGGTTTGTCGTTATTGGTTTTTAATTATTTTGCTGATGATTTTATTGTAATCAATAATTCTATTCAATCGGATCAAATTAATGAACTGAAACAAAAAGCTGAATTAGATTTGAGTTCTTTAAAAAATATTGATGAAAAACAGTTTCAAAAACTAGAAATAGAAAAGAAAACTGCTCAAATGCAACTGAAATTCATGAGTGGATGGATGCAATTTACTTTGCGTTATTACAACTTACTAACCTTTGTTTTTCTTTTAATTTATGCAATTTTGAGTAAATGGACTTATAGAAAGCCACATAATTTTGGAGAGCATGTAGTAATGAATGCCTTTATATATGGGTTTCTCAATTATATTACCTTATTATTTTTCTTTTTTGCAATTCTTTTACACCCATCAATTTATAGTTATAGCATCTTTGCTTACATACTTTATTACATGTATGCGTTTGGAAAGTTTTATAAATTATCGATTGGAAAAAACATTTTAAAATTATTTCGCTTCATATTTGGCTTAGCAATTTTTTTCATCAGCTTGATGATAGTTGGAGTTATCGTAGGTATTGCATTAAAATACTTTAATTTTATATAATAAAATCAACCCTTAAACTTCATTCCCAAATGCACCACTTTTTTAGTTTCAAAAAAAGGTTCGTCAAAATAGTTGGTTAAATCGTAAACTGTTGCTGAAGTGAATTTTTGTAGTTCTTCCGTTAAATCTCCACCTTTTAAATATAAAATTCCGTTTTTGAGTTCGTGATTTTGCTTTTTCGCAATTTTTCCTTTTGTCCAATGCACAAAAGTTTCCATTTGCGCTACAGCTCTGCTCACAATAAAATCGTACGTGTCTTTTACATCTTCTACTCTGCAATTTGAAGTTTTTACGTTTTTCAAACCCAAACCTGCAACCACTTCATCTACAACTTTTATTTTTTTTCCAATGGCATCAACCAAATGAAAATGTGTTTCAGGAAATAAAATCGCCAATGGAATTCCTGGAAAACCTCCTCCAGTGCCAACATCTATCACTTTTGCATTGGGTTGAAATTGCATCACTTTTGCAATTCCTAACGAATGAAGTACGTGTCTTAAGTACAATTCATCAATATCTTTTCTTGATACAACATTGATTTTCAGATTCCAATCTTGATACAAATCTTGTAACTTGCTAAAATGTTCAATTTGCTGAGGAGATAAATTTGTAAAATATTTTTGAATAATTTCCATAAAAAAAAGAATAGTGACGCAAAAATAGTTACTATTTTTATACAATTAGTAAGAAATTTATTCGTTTTGTATTCAATCATATTTCAATAATCATTATTTTTGTAACTTAATTTTTTTTAATGAGTACCATAAACTTTTCAAGAGAAGACAGCGCAAAATTCTTCAGAACGCTTAACAAACGAGTAAACGATTATTTCAAAAACAACAATCTCAAAAAAACTGGAAATTGGAAATTATACATCAAAGCAATCATTATGTTTGCTTTATTTTTAGTTCCTTTTGTCTTAATTTTAACGGTTTCAATGTCACAATTAATGATGATTATTTTAGTAATCATCACTGGAATTGGGATGGCTGGAGTAGGCATGAATGTAATGCATGATAGCAATCATGAATCTTTTTCGAGCAAAAAATGGGTAAATAAAATCATGGGCAGCAGCATTTATATTTTGGCTGGCAATGTATATAATTGGAAAGTGCAACACAATGTTTTGCATCATACATTTACCAATGTAAAAGACCATGATGAAGATATTGACGCTGGAAGAATTATCCGATTTTCGCAACATTCAAAATGGTTTAAAATTCATAAAATTCAGAAATATTACTCTATATTTTTATATGGATTATTGACAATAAATTGGGCAATTACTACAGACGTAAAACAAATGCACAGTTATTTAAAACGTAAACTTTCTTATGGTGATTTTCCAAATCCTGCTACAGAATGGACAAAATTAGTAATCTCTAAATTTATATATTATTCACTTTGGATTGTGTTGCCAATTGCAGTTTTGGACATTGCTTGGTGGAAAGTATTGATTGGTTTTTTTGTGATGCATTACACAGCAGGAATGATTTTGAGTTTGGTGTTTCAATTGGCACACATTGTTCCAAATACAACCATGCCAATTCCTGATGAAAATGGAAATTTAGAACACACTTGGGCAATTCATCAATTGTACACAACTTCTAATTTTGCGCCAAGTAATTGGTTAGTAAATTTTTATACGGGAGGTTTAAATCATCAAGTTGAGCATCATATTTTTCCACATATCTCGCACGTACATTATGACAAATTAGCTAAAATTGTAAAAGAAACTGCCAAAGAATTTAATTTGCCTTATAATGAATATGAAACTACTCGTAAAGCGATTATAGAGCATTTTAGACACTTAGGAGTTTTAGGAAAAAATCCAGAATTAGCATAAAATCAACAAATTTTATATAAAGATGTCACATCCATTATCGGACAGAATTAACAGTTTACCAGTTTCTGAAACTTTAGCTATGGCTGCTAAAGCAAGAGAATTAAGAGCAGAAGGAAAAGATATTATCGGGTTAAGTTTAGGTGAACCTGACTTCAACACTCCAGATTTTATCAAAGATGCAGCCATTGAAGCGATTCATCAAAATTACAATTCATATTCGCCAGTTGATGGTTATCAAGAATTAAAAGAAGCAATTTGTGTAAAATTTAAACGTGATAATGATTTGACTTACAAACCAAATCAAATCGTAGTTTCTACAGGAGCAAAACAATCTATTGCAAATGTTGCGCAAGTATTGCTAAATCCTGGTGATGAGATTATTTTACCAACTCCATATTGGGTTAGTTATTCAGCAATTGCGACTTTGTGCGAGGCAACTTCTATTGAAGTTCCTTCAACCATTGAAACGAATTTCAAAATTACTCCTGAGCAATTGGAAGCTGCCATTACTCCAAAAACAAAAATGGTGTTTTTCAATTCACCAAATAATCCAAGTGGAACTATTTATACAGAAGCTGAATACAGAGCATTTGCTGCAGTTTTAGAAAAATATCCACGCATTTTTGTTTTATCAGATGAAATTTATGAACATATTAATTATGATGTAAAACCTTTCAGTTTTGCAGCCATTGAAAGCATGTTTGATAGAACAATCACTGTAAATGGTTTAGCAAAAGCATTTGCTATGACAGGTTGGAGATTAGGTTATCTTGGTGCTCCAGAATGGATTGCAAAAGCGTGTACAAAAATGCAAGGACAAATTACTTCTGGAACCAATTCTATTACTCAAAGAGCTGCAATTACAGCACTTTTAGCGCCAGTTGAAAAAATTCAATTTATGGTTGATGAGTTTAGAAATCGTAGAAATATCATAGTAGATTTATTGAATGAAATTCCGGGTTTTAAAGTAAATATTCCTGATGGTGCTTTTTATGTTTTTCCGGATATTTCTGATTATTTTGGTAAAACAATTGATGGATTTAGTATCCAAAATGCTGGAGATTTTTCGATGTTTTTATTAGAAAAAGCGAACGTTGCTACTGTGAGTGGTGAAGCTTTTGGTGCAGCAAATTGCATACGAATTTCTTATGCAGCCTCAGAAAATCAAATTAGAGAAGCTTTAAAAAGAATTAAAAAAGCGGTAAGCTAAACATTTATCAAAAATTATATTAGAAAATCTCATAGGAAACTATGAGATTTTTTTTATAAAAATTACCCTTACAAGGTTTTGAAAATCTTACTGGAATTTTAGCATTTCTATAAATTTCATTGAAAATATTACAAAAAAAAATCATGTCTTTTCAGACATGATTTTTTTGAAATGAATTTGTTGGGGAAAATTAATCTACATTATCGTGTAAGAAAGAATTGTTTGATTTAAAGTTTACATCATCCGAATCTTTTTTTAATGTAGGTTCTGTTTTACTGATAGAAGCGTCTCTGCCTACATCAATACCGTTTCTTAAAAAAGCAGGTTCACGCTCAATTTCGTCAACGTTTTTATTGTATTTTTCATTGAATTTATGATTGAAATTCTTCATTTTACTACGTCTGTCATCAGCTTTTTTGGCTAATTCAGCAATAGTCAAACTCATTGGAGAAATTTCTTCACTTTCTGTTTCAATTTGATTGATTTCAACTTGTTTGGTTGTTTTTAAAGTGAATCCAAAAACATCTTCTTCATCTTCTTTTTTGTTCACGATATTTGAACTTTTTGAAATCGTTGGTTTCACATCAAAATCTTCTAAAACATGTCTTTTAAAAGTAATTTCTTGCGCTCCAAAAACTTCAATTTCATTGATATTTCTCTGAGTTGCTATTTTTGAAGTTTCTGGTTCAGCTTTTATTTCTTTAAAAGAATTTAAAGGAAATTCAAAAATTAATTCTTGTGAAATTTCATCATCTTTAAACTCTGAAATCACTTCTTTTTTGGGTGCTTCTGTGATAAAAAAATCATCATCTGAAAGGAATTCTAAAGCAATTTCTTCGTAAACAACAGGAATTTCAGCAATGATTTCTGAAGTTGAAATTAGGTCCATTTTTGGAGTTACTTCTTCATTTTCTTCTAAAATATAAGTTACTTTTTGGTCATTTACTGATGAAACTGTTTCATTCAATGAAGGAGTTTTAGTAAGTGTTGTTGCCCCAAAATTATAGGTTGCTTTTTGTTCATCTTCCAAAGTGTGAACAATTTTTTTTGCCTCAGTATTTGTAATTGAACTTTGCTGATCAGGCGCAAAACCAGTAGCAACAACTGTTAGTGAAATGGCTTCTCCTAACTCATCATCCTCTCCAATACCCATAATAATATTGGCATCATAACCAGCTTCAGTTTGAATGAATTCGTTGATTTCACCAATTTCATCTAAAGTAACTTCGGATGTTCCTGAAACGATTAATAGCAAAACATTTTTAGCTCCAGTTATTTTATTGTCATTCAATAAAGGAGAGTCTAACGCTTTAATGATTGCATTTTTAGCTCTGTTTTTTCCTTCCTCTTTTGCTGATCCCATAATGGCAGTTCCACTATTTGAAAGTACTGTTTTTGCATCGTGCAAATCAATATTTTGTTTGTAATGGTGTGTAATTACTTCAGCAATTCCTCTTGATGCAGTTGATAAAACCTCATCTGCTTTTGAAAATCCAGCTTTGAAACCTAAATTTCCATATACTTCACGCAGTTTGTTATTATTGATAACTATCAGAGAATCAACATTTTTTCGTAATTGATCAATTCCAATTTGAGCTTGATTTGAGCGCATTCTTCCTTCAAACTGAAATGGCATTGTTACGATTCCAACTGTTAAAATATCCATGTCTTTCGCAATTTTTGCGATGATTGGTGCTGCACCTGTTCCAGTTCCACCACCCATTCCTGCAGTGATAAATACCATTTTTGTATGTGTATTTAACATTTGCTGAATTTCTTGAATACTCTCTTTAGCTGCTTGTTCTCCAATTTCAGGGTTTGCACCTGCACCTAAACCTGATGTTAAGTTGGCTCCTAATTGAATTTTGTTGGGAACTGGGCTGTTTTCAAGAGCTTGTGCATCTGTATTACAGATTACAAAATCAACTCCTTTGATGTTTTGGGTAAACATGTGATTTACTGCATTGCTTCCACCACCACCAACACCAATAACTTTGATTGTATTGGATTGTGTTTTGGGCATGTCAAATAAAATGTTATCAAATTCTGCGCTCATAATAACGTATCTATTTTTTGGTTTTTATTAATATTTTATTCTATACTATTTCTTTGAAAAAATTACTCAGCGTTGTCTAAAAAATCTTTGAAACGATCTGTAAATTTTTCAAGATATGTTTTCATTTTTGGTTTTGGATTTTCAGTAACTTTTGGTGCAACTTCTTTATTTACATTGGTTGTAGTTTTGGTTTCTGAAATTATTTCTTTTGTTTGCTCAGGAATTATTTGCTCTGATTTTAGATCATTTTTCAATCCTTCAATCAATAATCCAACTGCAGTTGCATAAGCTGGGCTTGACAATGCATCTTCTGAATCTCCTGCTAAATGCTCATTTGGATATCCAATTCTTACATCCATTCCAGTAATGTATTCAACCAATTGTCTTAAATGTTTCAATTGAGCACCTCCACCTGTCAACACAATTCCTGCAATCAATTTACCTTTTTGTGTTTCATGACCATAATCTTTGATTTCTGTATAAACATATTCAATGATTTCTTGAACTCGGGCATGAATGATTTTTGACAGATTTTTCAGCGTTATTTCTTTAGCTTCTCTTCCTCTTAATCCTGGAATAGAAACGATTTCTGTTTCTTTATTTTCTCCTGGCCAAGCTGATCCAAACTTTATTTTTAATAATTCTGCTTGTTTTTCAATAATTGAACATCCTTCTTTGATATCATCTGTAATCACATTTCCACCAAAAGGAATTACTGCTGTGTGACGAATAATTCCGTCTTTGAAAATTGCCAAATCTGTGGTTCCACCTCCAATATCAATCAATGCAACACCAGCTTCTTTTTCTTCTTGACTTAACACTGCAGATGCTGATGCTAAAGGTTCAAGAGTGATTTGACTCAAATCTAAACCTGCACTTTTTACGCATCTCCCAATATTTCTGATGGATGAAACTTGACCAACAACCACATGAAAGTTGGCTTCCAAACGCCCACCATACATTCCTCTTGGTTCTTTTATATCAGCTTGAGAATCTACTTTAAATTCTTGTGGCAACACATGGATAATCTCTTCTCCAGGCAACATTACCAATTTATGTACTTGATTTACTAAATTTTCAATATCATTATCATCAATAACTTCATCAGCATTGTTTCTGGTGATGTAATCACTGTGCTGTAAACTGCGAATGTGTTGTCCTGCAATTCCAACTACAACGTTGTCAATTTTGATTCCAGATACGCTTTCAGCTTCTTCAACTGCTTGTTGAATGGATTGTATGGTTTGTGTTATGTTGCTTACAACGCCCCTTTTTACGCCCAAACTTTTCGCTTTTCCAGTACCAACAACTTCAATTTTGCCATATTCGTTTTTACGACCAATCATGGCAACAATTTTGGTAGTACCAATGTCTAAACCAACAGCTATTTTATTGTTTCCCATTTTTACTTATTTTGTGCACACAACTTGGTTGTGATATTTTACGTTTATTAATTTATAATTTTGAATCGTTTTATCCCTGAATGTGTTGTTATAAAACGCTTTTAATTTTCTAAATTTTAAGTCAATTTCAGAAATACTCCCAAAATCAATTTTATAATCACCACTTCTTACCGCTAATTGTACTTCATTGTTCTTCAATTTTTCTATACCAACAATCTCTTTTTTTAAAAAATTATCTTCTAAAATCACCGAAATTAACGGCATCATTTCCTTCACTTCAGCATCATTTTTTACCCCAGAAACCAGCAAAACTCTTGCTGAATAATTCTCAGATAATGGGATGTTTACACCTTGTTTATCAACATAGTAAACATCCTCCTCTTGAATAATTCTTAGAATTGGAATTCGCTGAGTAACTGATGTTTTTAATTCTCCATGTATGGTTAAAAATACAACAGCCTTTTCTACATAAGGGTTTTTTGAAATGTTACTTTCTAAACCGTATAAATTTATCACGGATTTTGGTAGGTTTTGTACAGTTTTATTTTTTTGTATTAACAATTTATTAACCATTGAATGATTTAAAAACTTACTGATTCCCGCTTCAATATTGATGTTAATTTTTGATACTTTTTTCTGTTGATTTCTGGCTGATGAAAAACTGTATAAAAATGCCAAACTCATCAACAAACATAAAAACACGATGTATTTTAAAAATCTTTTAAATTTCATTTTAATTTGATTTTAAAAGTTCGTCCGTAATTTCTGTAATCATCACTCCAATATCTCCTGCACCTAACATTGCTACCACTTTTGCTGTTGATTGTTGAATATCTTTTAAAAGTGTACTTTTTTGAGTCATTTTTTTTGATGGGTTATTTATTTTATTCAATAACCATTCAGCATTAACACCTGGAATTGGCAATTCTCTAGCAGGATAAATATCTAACAACAATATTTCATCAAATTTTGAAAGTGCATTTGCAAAATCATCCACAAAATCTCTTGTTCTTGAAAATAAATGTGGCTGAAAAACAACCAACACTTTTTCAGTTGGATACATTTCTCTAACTGCATTTTGCACAGCCGAAATTTCAGTTGGATGATGCGCATAATCATCAATCAATACAAAATCGTTGGTTTTAATTTTATACGTAAATCTTCTTTTTACACCTTTAAAAGTTGCCAAACTTTGTTTGATTTCCTCTAAAGAAATTCCATAAGAATCCGCCATTGCTAAAGCAGCTAAAGCATTCATTACATTGTGCTTTCCTGGTAAATGAAATTCAATATTTTTGATTTCTGAAACAGGTGTTTTCACATCAAAAATATATTTCCCGCTTTCAATTTTCAAATTAAAAGCCTCGTAATCTGCAGTTTCATTTACAGCATACGTCAATCCTTTTAAAGGCAATCCTTTTGCAATAATCAAGGTTTGTGAAACTTGTTGAGAAAATGCAACAAACGATTCTTCTAAGGCTGAAGCTTCTTTGTAAATGTCCAAATGATCAGCATCCATAGAAGTTATACAGGCAATATTTGGTTGCAATTGCAAGAAAGATCTGTCAAATTCATCTGCTTCAACCACACAAATTTTATCTTCACCTAGCAACAAATTCGAATTGTAATTTTCTGAAATTCCACCTAAAAATGACGTCGCATTTACCCTTGTCATGATATGACCTAAAATTGCAGAAGTAGTTGTTTTTCCATGAGTTCCTGCAACAGCCAAGCAAAATGTATTTTTTGAAATCATTCCCAAAACCTGAGCTCTTTTCAACAAATTGAAATCATTTTCCTTGAAATACATCAATTCAGCATGGTTTTTCGGAATTGCTGGCGTAAAAATCACTAAGGTTTTTTCTGTATTTAAAAATGAAATTGGGATATTTTTGATATCATCTTCAAAATGAATTTGAACACCAACATCAATCAAATCGTTGGTAATTTCTGATGGAGTTTTGTCATAACCAGCAACATTTTTTCCTAACGAAACAAAATATCTGGCAATGGCACTCATTCCAATGCCACCAATTCCGACAAAATAAACGTTATGTATGTTGCTTAAATTCACTTTAATAATAGTTTTTCAATTTCGTTAACGATATCAGTTGTTGCTTTTGGCAATGCCAATTCTTTAATATTTTCCGATAAATCTTCTTGCTTTCCTTTATCTTTTAAAAGTGTTTCAAAAACGATTGGAAACGTTTCTAATTCTTCTTCTCTTAATAAAATTGCTCCGTGTTTATCAACAATTGCTTTGGCATTTTTTGTTTGATGATCCTCAGCAACATTGGGTGATGGAATAAAAATAACTGGTTTTCCAACAACACATAATTCAGAAACTGAGCTTGCTCCTGCTCTGGAAATGATAAAATTTGCGGCTGCATATGCCAAATCCATTCTATTGATAAATTGATACACTTGTACATTTTCTTGAGAATTGTATTTTTTATATTCTTCAAAATACAGTTTTCCACATTGCCAAATCAGTTGAACATTTTGCTTTTTGAAAAATGATAAATTCGATTCAATCAATTGATTAATTTTTCTTGCGCCCAAACTTCCTCCTAAAATCAAAATGGTTTTTTTGGATGTATCAAGTTGAAAAAATTCTTGAGATTCTTTCACTTTTGTATGAATATTCAATAAATCTTGACGTACAGGATTTCCTGTTTTTATGATTTTTGGTGCAGGAAAAAATCGTTCTAAATTGTCGTAAGCAACACAAATTTTAGTTGCTTTTTTTGCTAAATATTTATTAGTAATTCCTGGAAAAGAATTCTGTTCTTGAATCAATGTTGGAATTCCTTTTCTGTTTGCCATAATAAGTGTTGGTCCACTTGCAAAACCTCCAGTTCCAATAGCAATATCTGGTTTAAATGTATCAATAATTCGTTTTGCTCGCCACAAACTACTCATCATTTTAAATGGAAAAGAAAGATTACTTGCCAATTGTTTACGTTGAATTCCAGAAATCCATAATCCTTTAATTTCATAACCAGCTTGTGGAATTTTTTCCATTTCCATTTTGTCTTTTGCGCCAACAAATAGGAATCTTGCATCAGGAAAACGCAGTTTTATCTCATTTGCAATTGCAATTGCAGGATAAATATGCCCTCCTGTTCCACCTCCAGAAATTAAAATATTATACGGTTTCATGTAAAATTTCCAAAGGGTTATCTTCTAAAATATCTTCTTCTGTTTCTTTTGAAGCGCTTACGCTTAAAATCATTCCAAGTGCAAAACACGTCATCCAAATAGACGTTCCTCCACTGCTAATTAGAGGCAAGGTTTGTCCTGTAACAGGAAATAAACTTGTGGCAACTGCCATATTGATACAAGCTTGAAAAATAATGGGAATTCCTACACCAATAACCAATAAACTTCCAAAAATAGTTTTGGTTTTTTTGGCAACTACAAAAATTCGGAAAAGCAATAAAAAATATATAAACAGAATAAAAATACTGCCAATTAATCCATATTCTTCAGCAATGATTGCAAAAATAAAATCGGAAGTTGATTGTGGTAAAAAGTTTTTCTGAACACTTTTTCCAGGTCCAACACCTAGCAAACCACCTGTTGCAATGGCAATTTTTGCTTTTTCTACTTGATAATTATCTTCAGTATTTTCATTAGAAAAACTTTCAATTCTGCTTTGCCAAGTTTGTACTCTATTTGGCATTGCTTCAGGAAATGCTTTTGCAATCAGAATAAAAAATACCAATGCAATAACGCCAATTCCAAGGATTAATCCCAAATATTTTGTTGGATAACCACCCACAAAACACAGCATTAAAATCATCACAAAAATGATGGCTGTTGTAGAGAAATTTGCAGGTAAAATTAAGATTAAAACAAGTGCAATTGGCAACCATAATACTAATAAGCTTTCTTTTAAAGTGATTACTTTTTCTTTATTTTTAGCCAAATATCTTGCCACATAAACCATTAAAACTAAACCTGCTAACGTGGAAGTTTGAAAACCAATTCCAACAAACGGAATTTGAATCCATCTACTTGCATTGGCTCCTCCAATTGTTGTTCCTTGAGATAACGTAAAAATTAATAAAACGATAATGACAGGAAGCATCAATAAAGAACCTCCTGAAAAATATCTATATGGAATTTTATGAATTCCATAAATAATGGCAAAACCCATAAGAAGCAACATCATGTGTTTTAATAAATATCCAAATGTTGAACCTCCTGCACCAACTACATACACCAAATTTGTGCTAGCACTATACACAGGCATAAAAGAGCAAATTGCCAAAACTGCAACAATTGCCCAAATCGCTTTATCTCCTTTTATGTGTTTTAAGATGGTTTTCAATTTTTAGTTTTAGTGTTTAGTGGAAATTTATTTATTCGCTTTTTAAGTTTTTTTTAATTATAAATTTTTTACGGCGCTTTTAAACTGACGTCCTCTATCTTCATAATTTTCGAACAAATCGAAACTTGCACATGCTGGAGATAACAAAACTACCTCTCCTTTTTCTGACAATTTTTGCGCTACTTTCACAGCTTCTTCTGCTCCAGCAGTTTCAACAATTATATCTACAACACTTCCAAAAGTGCTTTTAATTTTCTCATTATCAATACCCAAACAAACAATCGCTTTTACTTTTTCACGAACCAAAGGCAATAAATCGTTGTAATCATTTCCTTTGTCAACACCACCAACAATCCAAATTGTAGTTTTGTCCATACATTCCAATGCATAAAAAACAGAGTTTACATTCGTTGCTTTTGAATCATTTATGTATTCCACTCCATTGATTTTCGCCACAAATTCCAAACGATGTTCAACACCTTCAAAATTTTCTAAGCTTTCTTTGATAAAATCTTTTCGAACTTTTAATAATTGTGCAGCCATAGTTGCTGCCATAGCGTTTTTGGTGTTGTGTTTTCCTTTCAAAGCTAAACTTGATACTGGCATAGTAAATATCTCTTTTTGTATATTGATTGTTAGTGTATTATTTTTTAAAAATGCGCCAAATTCCAACTCTTTTTCAACAGAAAATGGAACTAATGTTGCTTTTGTTTTATTGGTTTGTAACCAATTATTTATGGCTTCGTTATCAGCATCATAAATTAAATAATCGTTTTCTGTTTGATTTTTTGTAATTCTAAATTTTGAAGCGATGTATTTATTATAATCATAGTCATATCTGTCTAAATGATCAGGAGAAATGTTTGTAAGGATAGCAATGTGATTGTTAAAATTTTCAATGCCATCCAACTGAAAACTACTCAGCTCTAGCACATAGTTTTCAAACGACTCTTCAGATACTAATTGTGCAAAACTTTTTCCAATATTTCCACCCATTCCAACATTCAAACCTGCATTTTTCAATATATGATGAGTTAACATTGTTGTGGTGGTTTTTCCATTGGAACCTGTAATTCCAATTATGGTTGCTTCTGTAAATTGCCCTGCAAATTCGATTTCAGAAATTACGGGAATTCCTTTTTCAACAAGCTTTTTAACAATAGTAACTTTATCAGGAATTCCAGGACTTTTCATAACAACAGTTGCTGAAAAAATTAGATTTTCTGTATGTTGATTTTCTTCAAAATCTATTTCATGATGTAAAAGAACTTGTTTGTACTTTTCTGCAATTTTTTGACTATCAGACACAAAAACATCATAGCCTTTTTGCTTTCCTAAAATGGCTGTTCCAACACCACTTTCTCCACCACCTAAAACAACTAGTCTTTTCAAATTATCTTAATTTTAATGTCACAATTGAAAAAACTGCTAATAAAATTCCAACAATCCAAAAGCGAACTACAATCTTACTTTCATGATATTGCAACTTTTGGTAATGATGATGCAAAGGCGACATTTTGAAAATACGCCTTCCCTCACCAAACTTTTTCTTGGTGTATTTAAACCATGAAACTTGTAAAATCACAGAAAGATTTTCAATCACAAAAATGCCTGCCAAAACAGGTAACAACAATTCTTTACGAACTGCAATCGCAATCACAGCAATGATTCCTCCAATTGTTAAGCTTCCAGTATCGCCCATAAAAACCTGAGCTGGATACGTATTATACCACAAAAATCCGATTAAAGCTCCTGCAAAAGCAAGAATAAAAACGGTCATTTCTCCAGAATTTGGAATATACATTACATCCAAATAATCTGCGAAAATGATATTACCAGAAACCCAAGCAAAAACTGCTAAAGTGACTACAATTATGGCTGATGTTCCTGCTGCCAAACCGTCAATTCCGTCTGTTAAATTTGCTCCGTTTGAAATTCCAGTTACAATAAAAACAGTAATAAAAATGAAGATAATCCAACCATATTTTTCGAAACCATCACCTAAAAATCGCAATGCTCTTGCATAATCTAATTCGTTGTTTTTGAAAAAAGGAACAGTAGTTTTGGTAGATTTATGTGCTTCTCCAAAAACAACTCTTTTTCCATTTTCAATTTCAATTTGCTGAGAAACTGGCAATTTTTCTTTGATTGTTATACTATCATTAAAATATAAAACAGCTCCAACAAAAAGTCCCAAACCAATTTGTCCCAAAACTTTGAATCTGCCTTTCAAACCCTCTTTGTTCTTTTTAAATACTTTGATGTAATCGTCTAAAAAACCAATAAAACCCATCCAAAGTGTGGTTACTAGTAACAAAATCACATAAATATTATCCAGTTTTGCTAATAAAATTGCGGGAATTAATGTTGCCAAAATGATAATGATCCCACCCATTGTTGGTGTTCCAGACTTTTGTTGCTGACCTTCTAATCCTAAATCTCTTATGGTTTCACCAACTTGTTGTCTTCTTAAATAATTGATGATTCTTTTACCATAAATAGCTGAAATCAATAAAGATAAAATGAAAGCTGCTGCAGCTCTAAAAGTGATGAATTGGAAAACTCCTGCACCAGGAATATTGAATTGGCTATCTAAATATTGGAAAAAATAATACAGCATATTAGTTCATTTTTAGTTGATTAAAACAATGGGTTACTTCTTCCAAATCATCAAAATGAGAACGAATTCCATTAATTTCTTGATAATTTTCATGTCCTTTTCCTGCAATTAAAATGATATCTCCTTGTGATGATAATTTACAAGCGGTTTTAATAGCTTGTTTTCTATCTAAAATGGAAAGTGTTTTTTTATAATTTTCTGCAGCAACTCCTTTTTCCATTTCATCAATAATTGTTTGAGGATTTTCGCTTCTTGGATTGTCAGCCGTAAAAATTGTTTGATGACTTAATTGCGATGCAATGTGTGCCATTTTTGGTCTTTTTGCTGCATCTCTATCACCTCCACAACCCACAACTGTAATCACTTTTTCGTTTCCAGTTCTGATATCATTAATGGTTTCTAATACATTTTTTAGTGCATCTGGAGTGTGAGCATAATCAACAATTGCAATCACTCCATTTGAAGAAACAACGTATTGAAAACGACCACTTACACTTTCTAATTCACTTAAAATCGTAAGAATTTTTATCTTTTCTAAGCCTAATAATTCCGCAGTTGCAGCAATTGCTAACAAATTATAGACATTAAATTCGCCAATTAATTTTGTCCAAACTTCAATTCCGTTTATAGTAATTAATGTTCCTGAAAATTGTTTTTCCAAAATTTTTGCTTTAAAATCAGCCATTGTTTTTAAAGCATAGGTTTTTTTGATTGCTTTGGTGTTTTGCAACATCAACAATCCATTTTTATCATCTGAGTTTGTTAACGCAAAAGCTGTTTTTGGCAAATCATCAAAAAATGATTTTTTAACATCTCTATATGTTGCAAAAGTTTTGTGATAGTCCAAATGATCGTGAGAAAGATTTGAAAATATGCCACCAGCAAATGATAATCCTTCCGTTCTTTTTTGATGAATTCCATGTGAACTCACTTCCATAAAACAAAATTCAACGCCATTTTCAATCATCATTTCTAAGTAATAATTGAGAGTTAAAGAATCTGGAGTTGTGTGAGTTGCTTTGAATTCAGTATCATCAACCAAAATTTTTACGGTTGAAATCAAACCAACTTTATGACCTGCTTTTTTAAATAATTGATATAAAAGCGACGCAATTGTGGTTTTTCCATTAGTTCCAGTTACGCCAACCAATGATAATTTTGATGAAGGATTTTCATAAAAATTTGCTGCCATGATTGCCAAAGCAACCTGCGAATCTGCCACTTTTACATACGTTGTATTTTCTGCTTTTTCTGATGGAAAATCCTCACAAATAATAGCTTTTGCACCTAATGAAATCGCTTTATCAATATACAAATGACCATCAACAGAAACGCCTTTTATGGCAATAAAAACATCGTTTTTAACAACTTTTCTAGAATCAAAAACGAGTTGATTTATAGACATATCTGTAACTCCAAAAACTTCTTGGATGGAAACTTTATACAATATGTCTTTTAAATTTTTCAACTATAATAATTTTAAAATGATAGTGCCTTCTTTTGTTGATTTTTCATCTTTTGAAAAAGATTGATTTTTTACTTTTCCAATACCAGAAACTTTTACTTTATATCCTTTGTTTTCCAATAATGAAATGGCATCCATTCCTGCCATTCCAATGACATTTGGAACTGAATCCTGTTCCTTTTGTAACAATTTTTCATACTTTTTAAAATCATTTTCTATGGATGCAAATTTTACTGATTCATTTACAGATTGGAAATCAATTGGAGTTGAAGTGTAAATTTTTTGAGCAATTTCCTTAAAAATTGGTCCTGCAACTGTGGAACCATAATATCCTTTTCGTTTTTCAGGATCATGAATAATTACGATACAAGTATATTTTGGATTTTCTGCTGGAAAAAACCCAACAAAAGAAGCTGCATAACGTTCACTAGAATATTGACCAGGAATTTTTTCTCCATTTTCATTGATGTGTGCTGGAACGTACTTTTTTGCTGTGCCAGTTTTACCTGCCATTGAAAAATTGGGCGAATAAATATTTGATGCTGTTCCTCTCCTCACAACATTCTCCATCACTTTTCTGATTTTTTTCAGCGTTTCATCAGAAGCAATTTTGGAATTCACAATTTCAGTAGAGAATTTTTTTACAGTTTTGTCTTGTCTGCGCAATTCTTTTACAAAACGGGGTTTTACCATCACTCCATTATTGGCAACAGCATTGTAAAACATCAATGTTTGCATAGGTGTTACAGAAATTCCATAACCCCAAGACATCCATTCTAAAGAAATTGCATTCCAACGATTTTTGTCTTTTGGATTCGGAATGTAAGGCATTCCTTCTCCTTTTATTTGAAAACCAATTGGTTTGGTAAAACCAAATTTTTCGATTTTTTCATAAAATTTTTCAGGATTGTTGTCGTAATGTTTTCTGATAAGTTTTACAACACCAACATTGGATGAAACTTCAAAAACTCTTGCTGCGGAAATTTTCCCATATCCACCTTTTTTAGAATCTTCTATTTTTGATCCACTAAGAAACATAATTCCTCCTTCTGTATCAACTACTGTTGATGTATCAATTGCTTTGTCTTCCAAAGCAACCATTAAACTCGCAAGTTTGAATGTTGAACCAGGTTCATGACTTTCCCACATAGCATAATTTCTCTTTTCAAAATAAGTTCCTTCATCAGATCTACCCAAGTTTGAAATGGCTTTAATTTCTCCTGTTTTGGTTTCCATAACTACAGCACAACCATGTTCAGCATTGAAATATTCTAACTGACGTAACAAAGCATGGTGTGTAATATCTTGAATATTTACATCAATTGTTGTGATGATATCATGACCATCAATTGGTTCTTTTTCATTGACATCAGAAATTGGTTTCCATTGATTTTTAGCAATTTTTTGTTTCCAACGCAAACCATTTACACCTTGCATATAATCTGCAAAAGCGCCTTCAATGCCAGATTCTCCTCTAAAATCATCATAACCAATAGTTCGTTCTGCAATTTTTCCAATGGGATGTGCACGAACTGTTTTGTGCTCTGCAATAAAACCACCTTTATAAACCCCTAATTTGAAAATGGGGAATTCTTTCATTTTTAAAAAATCTGTGTAACCTACATTTCTTGCAATCAATAAATATCGATTGTTGGTTCTTTTTGCCGCTTTCAGTTTTGATAAATAATGAGAAGCAGGTTTTCCCAGCATATTTGATAACTCATTTGATAAGGCAACAACATTTTCATTGAAATCTTTATCATCAACAGCAACAACATCCATTCTAATAGTAAATTTAGACATGGATGTTGCCAATAAATTTCCATCAGCTGCATACACATTTCCTTTGTTGGCAAAAACGGTATCTTGCTTAATCGTCAATTCAGTGGCTAATGCTTTGTATTTTTTTACTTGAAAATATTGAATATCAATTATTTGAATAATAATTGCGATAAAAAAAACGGTCATAAAAGCTCCTACTATTAGGATTTTTTGTATGATATTTTTTTTATGAGTTGCCACTATTTTGAATTATTTACTTGTTATTTTTATTTTTTTTGGAGGAGTTTCTGAAGGTTTTAAACCAATTTTTAACGCTTTTTCTCTAATGGTTGATTCCATTTTGGTTCTCATTAAAATGGTTCCAATATCAATATGAAGCGCTCTTAATTCTCTTTTCTTTTTATTCAATTCAGAAATTAAAATTCCTTTTTTGTAAACATTATGAGCACTTGAAATCATAATTAAAAGCAATACCACCACAAAAATGATAATGCGCCAATTTTTGAAAGAAGATTCATCTGTTAAGAAACTTCCTCTTAAAAAATCGTACAAATTTTTTCTGTTGGTTTCCATATCTTACTTTTTCAAAGTTGCAATTCTCAACTTGGCACTTCTTGCCCTATTATTTTGTTTGATTTCTGCATTTGATGGCACAATCAATTTTCCCACTTTTTTTAAAGGTTCATTGGTATTTCCATAAATATCTTTTTCCAATTCTCCTGAAAACATTCCTGTATTTATGAATCTTTTTACCAATCTATCTTCCAAAGAATGATATGAAATGATGCTTATACGACCATTTTTATTTAATAAATTGGGAGTTTGAGTTAAAAATTCTTTCAAAGCTTCCAATTCTTCATTCACTTCTATTCGAAAAGCTTGATAGATTTGCGCCAATATTTTATGTTCTTTTGCTTTTGGCAAATACTTTTCTAATACTTTTTTTAGCTGAAAACTGGTGCTGATTTTTTCTTTTTGACGCTCTTCAACAATGGTTTTTGCAATGCTTTTAGCATTTCTCAATTCACCATACAAAAACAAGATTTCCGCTAATTTTTCTTCTGAATACTTATTGATGATTTCCTTTGCAGAAACTTTTGATTTTTGATTCATTCTCATGTCTAAATCACCATCAAAACGTGTTGAAAAGCCCCTTGAAGCTTCATCAAACTGATGAGAAGAAACGCCCAAATCTGCTAAAATTCCATCTACTTTTTTAATGCCATAAAAACGCAAATAGCGCGAAATGAATCTGAAATTTTCTGCAATCAACACAAATCGTTCATCATCAATTTTATTTTGCAACGCATCTGCATCTTGATCAAAAGCAACTAATTTTCCATTTTCGCCAAGATGACTTAAAATCTCTCTAGAATGTCCACCTCCACCAAAAGTAACATCCACATAAATGCCGTCTTTTTTGATAGCCAATGCATCAACGCTTTCGTGCAACAAAACTGGATTATGATAACTCATCAGCATTGGTATTTCCCATTACTTCTTCAGCCAAATCAGCAAAATCACTGGCAGCTTCATCAATGGCTTTTTCATAATTCTTTTTATCCCAAACCTCAATGATGTTTACTGATGAAGCCATCACAACATCTTTTTTGATATTTGCAAAATCAGACAATTCTTTCGGAATAAGAATTCGTCCTAAAGCATCCATTTCAATCACTTTTACACCTGCAGTAAATCGTCTGATAAAATCATTATTTTTCTTGTTGAATCGATTCAATTTGTTGATTTTTTCCATCATCAAATTCCATTCTTTCATTGGATATAATTCCAAACACGGCTGAAAAACGGCTCTTTTTACCACAAAGCCTTCTTCGGAAACAGGCAGCAATTGTTTTTTAAAGGCGGCTGAAATCATCACCCTTCCTTTAGTGTCTGCTTTGCATTCGTATGTTCCAATGAAATGTATCATGTAGAAAAATAATTTATATCAAAAATATACAAATTTTACCACTTTTTACCACTTTTTACCACATTGTTAATAAATATTTAATATTCTCTTTGTTTTACGGTATTTTTTAGTTGTTAAAAACCTTTTTCAGTGAAGTGCGAAAACACTTTCTATGTAATAAAAAAAAACTACATTTGCGAAAAGTGAAACCAAACAACAACCAATGACTGACAAACTTAAATCGGAAGGAAAGTTTACTTATGCAGAAGCTGGAGAAGGACCTGCAATCATTGTTCTACATGGATTAATGGGTGCTTTGAGTAATTTTGAAGCTACTTTTAGCTATTTTTCAAACAACGGATATAAAGTTTTAATTCCTGAATTACCTCTTTATACTTTGCCACTTTTAAAAACGAATGTGAAAAATTTAGCCTTGTTTTTGAAAGATTTTTTAGCGCACAAAAAAATTGACAAAGCCATTTTATTAGGAAATTCTTTAGGAGGTCATATTGCACTTTATTTTACCAAACATTACAAAGGAAAAGTTTCGGCTTTGGTACTTACAGGAAGTTCTGGTTTGTATGAAAAAGCCATGGGAGATAGTTTTCCAAAAAGAGGAAACTACGAATATATTGAGCAAAAAGCGAGAGGAGTTTTCTACAATCCTGAAGTTGCTACCAAAGAAATGGTTGATGGTGTTTATGCCATCGTAAATAATAGAAATACGGTTCTAAAAACTCTGGCAATTGCCAAAAGTGCTATTCGTCATAATATGGCAAATGATTTGCCCGATATGAAACAACCAAGTTGCATTATTTGGGGAAAACAAGATGCTGTAACTCCGCCTGAAGTAGCTATTGATTTTCAAAAATTATTACCAGATGCTGAATTATTTTGGATTGATGAATGTGGACATGCAGCCATGATGGAGCAACCAGAGCAGTTCAACAAATTTCTTCATGATTGGCTAATTTCAAAAAAAATATAGCTCAACCCACAACTCAATAGAAGTCAAAAAAAAACTTGCTTTCATGAAAATAAAATCTGCCGAATTTGTGATGAGCAATAGTAACGTTATCAATGCTCCCAAAGAACGTATTCCAGAATATGCGTTTATTGGACGTTCCAATGTTGGGAAATCATCATTGATAAATATGCTTGTGGAACGCAAAGATTTGGCAAAAACTTCTGGAAAACCTGGGAAAACACAATTAATCAATCATTTTAAAATCAATGACGAGTGGTTTTTGGTTGATTTACCTGGCTATGGTTATGCACAAACTTCTAAGAAAAAACGCACCATTTTTCAATATTTTATCGAAAACTATTTTAGAGAACGTGAACAATTGGTCTGTACTTTTGTGTTGATTGATTCCAGACACGAACCTCAAAAAATTGATTTGGAATTCATGCAGTTTTTAGGCGAAATTCAAGTGCCTTTTTGTATTGCTTTCACAAAATCGGACAAACTAAGTGCTACCAAACTTGACAAACAAATTGCTGCTTATAAAAAAGAATTGCTAAATTTTTGGGAACCTTTGCCAACTTCATTCATAACTTCTTCAGAAACTGGTTTGGGCAGAAAAGAATTTTTAGATTTTATTGACAACATCAATAAAAACATGGAAAAAGAGTCAAAATAAATTTCCATGCATTCTACCAAAGACAACTTATTGGTGCTTTTTGAAGACAATCATATCATCATTGTCAATAAACGTCCAGGAGATATCACACAAGGAGATAAATCTGGTGATATTCCTTTGAGTGAGGTTGTAAAAGACTACTTAAAAGAAAAATACCACAAAGAAGGAAATGTATTTTTGGGAGTGGTACATCGTTTAGACAGACCAACTTCTGGAGCGATTATTTTTGCTAAAACTTCCAAAGCTTTGGAGCGATTGAACAAAATGCTGCGTGATAAAGAAATTCAAAAAACGTATTGGGCTGTTGTGAAAAATCATCCAGAAAAAGAAAAAGACACCTTGATTCATTTCTTGAAAAAGAATCCAACAAACAATAAATCAGCTGTTTACAATCAAGAAATTAAAGATTCAAAACGTGCAGTTTTACACTATCAATTATTGAAAAAATTAGACAATTATTCATTGTTGGAAATCAATCTTGAAACTGGAAGACATCATCAAATTCGTTCGCAATTGGCAAGCATTGGTTTTCCTATAAAAGGCGATGTGAAATATGGATTTCAAAGAAGTAATAAAGACGCAAGTATTCATTTACACGCCAGAAAAATTGCTTTTATTCATCCTGTTTCAAAAGAGCAAATTTCCATAACTGCTTCAACACCAAATGAAGTAATTTGGAACGAATGCAATTAATTCATTATCTTTAAAGTCATTTTTTAGGGATATTATGAAAGCTTTAAAGTATTTTTCAGTTTTAATTTTACCAATTGTAGTTTGGATTTCATTTACCAACAAAGGCTGGATGACACATTTACCTGCCATTGTTTTTTTTGGATTTGTACCTTTTTTAGAGTTTTTTATCAAACCAAATCCCAAAAATTTCACCAAAGAAGAAGAGGAAAAAGAAAAAGAAAACAAATTGTACACCTTTTTATTATACCTAACACTTCCTATTCAAATTGGTTTTTTAATCTTCTTTTTTTATGCAATTCAAGAACCACTTTCAACATCAGATTTGATTGGAAGAATTTTTGGAATGGGCATTATGTGTGGTGTTTTTGGTATTAATGTTGGGCATGAATTGGGTCATAGAAACAATCGTTTTGACGAATTTATAGGCGAAATTTTATTATTAACTTCGCTAAATACACATTTTTTACCTTATCATAATGGAGGTCATCATTTTAATGTAGCAACTCCAGATGATGCTGCCACTGCAAGAAAAAATGAAATTTTATTTACTTTTTGGATTCGTTCTCATTTTTCAAGTTATGCAGAAGCTTGGAAATTGGAAAACAAGAGAATGCGTCAAGAAAACCGCTCTTGGTTTCATCATCAAAATAGAATGATTATTTATACCTTTTGCAATATTCTGTTGCTAAGTTTGATATTCTTTTTCTTTGGAAAACTTGTCTTGATGTGTTTTATTGCTGCTGCAGTTTCAGGAATTATCATGTTAGAAACTGTGAATTATATTGAACATTATGGATTATTGCGAACCAAAAACGAATTTGGTCGCTATGAAAAAGTAAAAAGAAATCATTCTTGGAATTCAGATCATCAAATTGGTCAAATATTATTGTTCAATTTATCTCGTCATTCAGACCATCATTATAATGGTAGCAAGCATTATCAATTGTTAAAAAGTTTGCCAGAAAGTCCGCAAATGCCAACAGGTTATCCAGGAATGATGTTGTTGTCAATTTTTCCTCCTTTATGGTTTTGGGTGATGAATAAAAGAATTAGAAATTAAGAATTGAGAGATGAGAAATGAGAATTGAGAAATGAGAATTGAGAAATGA
>DAIUBY010000008.1:0-51786 GCA_036846425.1 Polaribacter sp. | reverse complement strand
GCCAAAAACTCTGCATTCAAACTAGAATACGTATGCAACTCTAAACAAGCCAACACTGTCCAATCTTTAAACTGCTCTTTCACAGCATTTGTGGTTGCAGAAACCTTACTTGGACTGTGAGCAAAATCTTTAAAAACAACTGTTGATTTGCTACTTGCAATTTTTTCTAAACGTTTGCTTGCTCCTTTAAAACTAGCAATTGCTTCATAAAAATCGTCTTCATCAATGCCCATGTGTTGGCAAATCCACTTTGCTCCTGCTAGATTTTGTAAATTATGAATTCCAAAAATCTCTAATGGCAAATCGCCTTCAGGTGTTTCAAGATACGTAATTCCGTTTTCAATAAAATGCTTTGGAGTGCTGTAAGGATACTTTTTGATGTGATTTTCTGAGGATTCAACAACATCTTTCACATGTTCGTCTTCTGAATTATAGACCATACTTCCACCATTGATCATGGAATCAGTAAAAATTCGGAACTGTTCTTTATAATTTTCAAACGTTGGAAACACATTGATATGATCCCAAGCAATCCCACTTAACAAAGCAATATTGGGTTTGTATAAATGAAATTTGGGACGTCTGTCAATTGGCGAACTCAAATATTCATCACCTTCTAACACCATAAATTCGTTTTCTTCTGTAAGATGAACCATGGTTTCAAAACCTTCTAATTGTGCACCAACCATATAATCAACTTCTTTTTCGTGATAATTCATTACATGTAAAATCATGGAAGTAATGGTTGTTTTTCCATGCGAACCTCCAATTACAACGCGTGTTTTATTTTTAGATTGCTCATACAAAAACTCAGGATATGAATAGATTTTCAATCCTAATGCTGCTGCTTTTACCAATTCAGGATTGTCTTTTTTGGCGTGCATTCCTAAAATAACCACATCAATTGTATTGTTGATTTTTTCTGGAAACCATCCAAATTCTTTTGGCAACAAACCATATTTTTCCAAACGAGATTTTGATGGCTCGTGAATGGTGTCATCGCTTCCAAAAACTTGGTATCCTTTTTGGTGTAAAGCAATTGCCAAATTGTGCATGGCACTTCCTCCAATTGCAATAAAATGAATGTTCATAAATGAAATTTATTGGGAGTAAAAATACAAAAGCTTTAAACAATTTAACCTAATTTTAGAACGAAAGTCAATCAGAAATAATTTTTATGAATAATGAAATTAAAAACTATATTTAAAATTTTAAATTCTTTTTATTGATTTTGACACTTAAAAATGCATTATAAATGAAAAAACAATTAATTCCCTTTTTAACGTTGTTGCTTTTTTCGGTAACTATAAATGCTCAAAATGATTTTGATTCTCTTTGGATTGAAGTTGAAAAATTAGAAGTTGATAATTTGCCAAAATCGGCAGCAGCAATTGTGGAAAAAATTTATGCAAAGGCTGAAAAAGAGCAGAATTCACCTCAGCTTATAAAATCGCTTTTTTACAAAAGTAAATTTATGATGGTACTTGAAGAAGATGCTCAACTGAAAGTGATTGAAAATTTTAAAAAACATATTTCTAAAAGTAATTATCCAACAAAAAATATTTTACAAAACATTTTAGCCAATTTGTATTGGCAATATTTTAATCAAAATAGATATATCATTTATAATCGTACAAAAACCGAAAATAAAGTTGATGAAATTGATTTTAGAACTTGGGATTTACACACGCTTTTTGAAGAAATTCACACACATTTTAATGCTTCTTTAGAAAATGTAGCAAAACTTCAAAAAGGCTCAATTGACGATTTTGCAGCTATTTTACAAATTCAAAAAGGTTCAAAAACATACAGACCCACTTTGTATGACTTTTTAGCGAATCAAGCATTGGATTTTTATAAATCATCTGAAACTACAATAACAAGACCTGCTTATAAATTTGTGATAGATAATCCTACTTTTTTAAGTGATTATAAGACATTTTCAATAGTAAATTTACAATCAAAAGATAGTTTATCACTTCAATTTAATGCTTTAAAAATCTATCAAGATTTAATTCAGTTTCATGCAAAGCAAAATAACCTAAATGCTTTGGTTGATATTGATATTCAACGAATTCTTTTTGTGTATCAAAATGCAACTTTTAATGATAAAGAATCATACTTATTGAACACTTTAAAAACGTCAAAAGAATCTTTTGAAACCAATGAACTCAATGGATTGTATGCTTTTGAGATTGCCAAAATACATAGAGAAAAATCACAAAATAAGGAAGCAATTTCTATCTGTGATGCTGTTATCAATCAATTTCCAAAAAGTATGGGCGCTTTAAATTGTACCATTTTAAAGAATCAAATTGAAGAAAAATCATTGCAAATTGACGCTGAAGAATTTATCCCAATTCAAACAAAATCGAGAATTTTAGTAACTTATAAAAACATTGATAGTCTGTTTTTTACAGCTTATAAAATTACTGACGCTCAATTGTATGAATTTAATAGAATTTACAAATTTGAAGAACAAGAAAAATTCATTAATTCATTGCAAAAAGTGGAAACTTGGAAATATACATTGAGAAATGAAAATGATTATTTGGTTCATACTACAGAAATAATAGTTCCTAAATTTAATGCTGGAAGATATTTATTGGTAACTTCTGAACATAAAGAGTTAAAAGAGGAACACATTTTTGGCACAGCTTCAATTCAAGTTACCAATTTAACGTTGGTTGAAAATAATTTTGATGGAAAAAATAATTATCAAGTAGTTGACAGAAACAATGGAAAACCAATTAAAAATGCAGTTATCCATCTAAAAAATAAAAATAGAAAAAATGGAGCTGAAATCAATAAAAAACTAACAACAGATAAAAACGGATTTGCTTCATTTAAAAGCAAAAAATATTATCCTGAAACAGATATTTCTGTTAGAACCAAAAACGATTTTGCTCTTTTTGGAAATCAATATTTATATGATTATAGCGACTCAAATTACACTAATAAAGATGATGATCAAATTATTTTAAAGCCATTTATTTTCACAGACAGAAGTATTTATAGACCTGGACAAACTGTTTATTTTAAAGTAATTGTTATAAAAAAACAAGGAGAAAAAACGGAAGTTTTTAAAAATGAATATGTTGAAGTTATTTTAAATGATGCAAACAATCAGAAAGTTAAAACTCTTGATTTAAAACTAAATGAATTTGGTTCAGTTGCTAGCGAATTCATCCTTCCAAATAATGGTTTAACAGGCAAATTTTCCATAGAAGTTGATGAAAGTTCTAAACATGACAGTAAGTTTTATGACAATGAAGATTTTGATTTTGATTATAACAACTCAACTTCTTTTTCTGTTGAAGAATACAAAAGACCCAAATTTGAAACCAAATTTAACCCAATCACAGAAAGCTTTAAAATGAACGATTCCATTTCCGTAAAAGGATTTGCAAAAGCTTTTTCTGGTGCAAACGTTACTGATGCTAAAGTGGTTTATCGTGTTCAAAGAAAAGTGGTTTATCCAAGTTGGTATTATTGGTATAGACCAAATCTAAATACTACTTCTCAAGAAATTACCAATGGTGAAAGTAGTACCAATGACAAAGGAGAATTTGAAATTGTGTTTACCGCAATTCCTGATGAAACTGTTGATAAAAAAAGTTTGCCTGTTTTTAATTATGAAATAACTGCAGATATCACAGACATCAATGGAGAAACTAGAAGTGCAACAACAATTGTAAAAGTTGGCTATCATTCGTTAACGGCAAGTATTTCTTTGAATGATAAAATTGATAAAAATCAGGAAGAAACCATTTTAAAAGTTGATACCAAAAACTTAAATGATGAGTTTGTTCCTGCTAAAGGAAATCTTACTATTTACAAGCTAAAAGCACCTAAAAATCCACTAAGAAAAAGACCTTGGTCTGCACCAGATTATCAAGATATTTCTGAAAACACGTTTAGAACTTTATTCCCAAATGATCCATTTACAGATGATGAGACAGATGAAAAAAACTGGGAAAAAGGATTAGCTGTTTTTTCTACTGAATTTGATACAAAAACATCAAAAGAAATAAAACTAAATAACCTTAAAAATTGGGTTTCTGGAGAATATGTAGTGATCGTAGAAAGCAAAGATAAATTTGGTCAAGATGTAAAAGATGAAAAAAGATTCTCACTTTTTTCATCAAAAGAAAAAACTGTTGCAGATGCAAAATTATTCACAATCAATACAAACAAAGCATTTTACAAAATTGGTGATGAAGTGGAAATTCAAATTGCTTCTGCTTCCAAAAACATGACTGTAGTTCTGCAAATTGAAAAGAAATCTAAAATTGTTGATACGTATTTGGTGAAATTGAACAATTCAGTAAGTAGCATAAAAGTTCCAGTGAAAAATACGGATTTAGGTGGTTTTGCAATTAAATATCACTTTGTTAATTTTAATTATTTTGAAAGTGGAAGCTTATTGGTTGCTGTTCCTCAAAAACAAGAAAATATAGAAATAGAAACGAATATTTTTAGAGATAAACTACAACCAGGACAAGAAGAAACTTGGAGTTACTCCATCAAAAATGACAAAAATAATGCCCTAACTGCTGAGGTTTTAGCATCTATGTATGATGCATCTTTAGACGAATTTACCTCACACAATTGGCAGTTTGATCCTATTAAACCAAAATCTAGCTACTATTCTTACACTACAAGCAAAGCAAATCATAGTTTTGGAAACACCAACTTTAGTATCAAAAATTACCAATTTAGATATTATAATTTTCCAAGAATTTTATATGATGAATACAATTGGTTTGGGTTTAGTTTGAATGAAAATAATTGGCAAAAACAACAATATTTAAAAAACTTAAAACAAAAAATAAATAGCACTCGTACAGATTTTGATGGCACAATTACTGGAGTTGTAGAAGATAAAAACAGTCCTTTGCCAGGAGTTTCTATTACAATTAAAGGAACAAACTATCGAACTGAAACAGATTTTGATGGTAATTATTCTATTAAAGTAAAAAAAGGCGATGTTTTAGAATTCAGATATTTAGGTTATAAATCAATAGAATTTTTAATCTACAATCAAACAAATCTAAATGTTTTATTAGAAGAAGAGGCTAATCATTTAGATGAAATCGTTGTTGCTGGTTATGGAACTGAAGAGAGGAAAAGTTTCACTGGGGCAGTAACTTCAGTAAAATCTGAAGTGCTTTTGGGTAAAATGGCTGGGGTAAATATTACAGATGATTCTGGCAATATTAGAATTAGAGGAATGAACACTTTGGATGGAGAAAATCAACCTTTGTATATTGTTGATGGTGTTTTAGTGGATAAATTCGATTTAAACTCAATTCAAATTGCTGAAATGTCAGTTTTAAAAGATGCTGCTGCAACATCAATATATGGTGCTAGAGCTGCAAATGGGGTAATTATAATTAATACAAAAGCGGGGCAAGAAAAGCTAGATGCAGCATTATCAAAAGTACAAGCAAGAAAAGATTTTAAAGAAACTGCTTTCTTTTTTCCACAATTAAGAACAGATAAAAACGGACAAGTTCATTTTTCTTTCACAATGCCAGAAGCTTTAACACGTTGGAAATTGCAATTATTAACACATACAACAGAAGCAAAATCAGCAACAAAAACGATGCAAACAATTACTCAAAAAGAATTGATGGTTGTGCCAAATGCACCAAGATTTTTACGTGAAAAAGATACCATTACATTCAATGCAAAAATCACCAACTTAACAAATAATCAATTAAGTGGTTTTGCAAAATTGATACTAACAGACGCTATTTCTGGAAAAGATATCACACAAGATTTATTGAGCAAAAGTGGTTCTCTCCCTTTGGGAGAGATGTCACAAAGTGACAGAGTGGGATTTGTTGTAGATAAAGATGGTAACACAAATGTTTCTTGGGAACTTTCAATTCCAGAAACTGTACAAGCTGTTCAATACAAAATAGTTGCAAAAGCAGGAGATTTTTCAGATGGTGAACAACATGTTTTACCAGTATTAACAAACAGAATGTTAGTTACAGAAACATTGCCAATGTGGGTTCGTTCCAATCAAACAAAGACTTTTACGTTAGATAAGTTGAAAAATAATACTTCTTCAACTTTAAAAAACCACAAATTGACTTTGGAAATGACCTCAAATCCTGTTTGGTATGCTTTACAAGCTTTGCCTTATTTAATGGAATATCCTTATGAATGTGCAGAACAAACTTTTTCTAGATATTATGCCAATACTTTAGCAAGTTTTGTTACAAACTCTAATCCTAAAATTCAACAAGTTTTTGATGCTTGGAAATCTTCAGATGCTTTGTTATCTAATTTAGAAAAAAACGAAGAATTAAAATCATTAATGATTCAAGAAACTCCTTGGCTTAGAGATGCACAATCTGAAACTGAGCAAAAGAAAAGAATAGCTTTATTGTTCGATTTGAATAAAATGAAAAACGAACAAGAAAAAGCCATCAGTAAGCTAAAAGATTTACAATTAAATTCTGGCGGATTTTCATGGTTCAAAGGAAGTGAAACTCCTAGTGTTTTTATAACCCAACATATTGCAACTGGTTTTGGTCATTTGAAAAAATTAGGAGTTACCAATTTAGATGATTCCACAAAAAACATGATTCAAAAAACAGTAACTTTCTTAGATGCTGAACTTTTAAATACTTATAATAAATTATTAGAAAACGCTAAAAAAGAAAGTTATCAACCAAAAAATAAAAAAGAGGAAAAACAACGTTTTGATGCCTATTTAGCTAAAAACAATTTGAGTTATGATATCATTCAATATGTTTATATGCGTAGTTTTTATACTGATATCGCAATGAATTCCGATTTAAAAAATGCGGTAAATTATTATCAAAATCAAACCATCAGTTATTGGAATGACTATAACTTGTATGCAAAAGGTCAAATTGCATTATCACTTTTTAGAAATGATAAAAAAACGGAAGCTGCAAAAATTGTAAAATCGTTAAAAGAAAACGCTATCATTTCAGATGAATTAGGAATGTATTGGAAATCAAATACTGCTGGTTATTGGTATTATCAGGCTCCAGTTGAAACTCAAGCTTTGATGATTGAGGTTTTTTCTGATATTGAAAATGATACAAAAACGATTGATAATCTAAAAATTTGGTTATTAAAAAACAAACAAACCAATCAATGGAAAACAACCAAAGCAACCACAGAAGCTGTTTATGCTTTATTATTAAATGGTTCTGATTTTATGGCTATTGATGAACAAGTAAATATTAAAATTGGCGAGCAGGAAATAATTCCTACAAAATTAAAAAGCGTAAAAGTAGAAGCTGGTTCAGGTTATTTTAAAACAAGTTGGGATTCATCAGAAATTAAAAAAGAAATGGCAGCAGTTACCATCAGTAAAAAAGAAAATGGAATTGCTTGGGGAGGTTTGTATTGGCAGTATTTTGAGGATTTAGACAAAATTACCTCAGCAGAAACTCCTTTAAAACTTACTAAAAAATTATTTTTAAAAACAAATTCTGATAATGGTAAAGAATTGCAAGAAATAAACAAAAACACAAAAGTAGCTATTGGCGATTTGATAACTGTTAGAATTGAATTACGTTCAGATAGAGATATGGAGTTTATTCACATGAAAGATATGAGAGCAGCAGGTTTAGAGCCTATAAATGTATTATCAAAATACAAATGGCAAGAAAATTTAGGCTATTATGAAAGCACTAAAGATGCAGCTACGAATTTCTTTTTTGACAGAATTCCAAAAGGTGTCTATGTTTTTGAATATGATGTTAGAGTTAATAATGCTGGAAATTTTAGCAATGGCATTACCACTATTCAAAGTATGTATGCTCCAGAATTTAGTAGTCATTCAAAAGGTGAAAGAATTAATGTATTTGAAAAATAACACTAAGATATTAAGGTTTTGAATTATTAGAATAATATAGATTATATCAATTGCAATAATCATAATTATAATTTTTACTGATAAATATTAGTTTTATACAAAGTAAAAAGCTAACTTTGTAATCATAATTACTATAGAAACATAACAGTTTTTTTGTGATTAAAATTAACTTTAAAACAACAAAAATGAAAAAAATAATTTTAACTTTAGGTTTCATCCTAACAACATCTTTAACATTTATTGCACAAGAAATTTCTGAAAATGCAATTGGTCTTCGTTTTGGAGGAGGAAATGGTTTGGGTGGCGAAATTTCTTATCAAAAAGCTTTAGGAAGTAGCAATCGTTTGGAAATTGACTTAGGTTTGGCAAATGAATTTACTAATTTTAAGGCAACTGGTTTGTATCAATGGGTTTGGAAATTAGAAGACAAATTCAATTGGTATGCTGGAGTTGGTGGTGGATTGGTCTCTGCTGGAAACACTGGAATTTATGCTGCTGGAGTAGTGGGAATTGAGTACAATTTTGATGCCCCAATTTTACTTTCTATAGACTATCGTCCAGAAATTGGAGTTGCTGGTGGTTTGAATGGATTATCTTCAGATATTGCTTTATCAGTTAGATATCAGTTTTAATATCTGATTAAAATATATACTTAAAAATCCTTTGACAATTGTCAAAGGATTTTTATTTTGGTGGATAGTTATTTAAAATCTTAGTGATAACTTTTCTAAAATATTCCACTTTTTCTATTGGTGTTCGTTTTTGTCTTACTATACTTTCTATAGAAGCTTTCCAAAAAAGTTGCTCTTTTTCAGAAGTCAAAAATTCAATTGTTATTGTTTCCAAAACTTTTTTATTTCCAATTGGAATTCCTCCAGAAACTCCAAAAACGCTATTTGCTCCTGCATTTCCAAAACCTATTGCAATTGTATTTCTGGGCAAATCTGACTGTCTAATATTAAAATCAATGAAAAAATCAGGTGTTTCACTAAATGTCAATCCTTTTTGTTGTAATGTTGTATCAATAATTTTAAGAATTCGTTTTATGTCTAATTCATTCAAATCCTTACCAACATTTTCATAAAATCCATAGGTTTTGAACTTTTCAAAATCAGTTGTATCATCAAAATCTGTAATCACTTTTGTAGAGGAACAACTCATCAAAAAAAATCCAAAAACGATTAAAAGATATTTCATAAGCTTACTTTTTTTCCTCAATGACCACTCTTGATGGCGTGTCAATTCCTTTGATAATACTTTCAGTGCCTTTTGCAACTGCTTGAATTGTTTGCGTAATCACGGTCATATTCAAAGTAGTTGCTTCATCTGAAGCTTGATGATAGTCTTTATCAACATCAATGGAAGTTGTAGAAAAAGTATGTGATGGAACGCCCAATCTTGCTAAAGAAGAGTTATCAGACCTGAAAAATAAATTGAAATTTGCATAAGGATCTGGAAATAATTGATAGCCTGTTCCTACTAAATTTTTCTGTATAATTTTCCCAAAATCAGAACGCTCAAATCCTGTTAACCAAGCTGTATTTGGTCCAAAACTTGGTGTTTTTCCAATCATTTCTAAGTTTATTCCTGCAACAAATTTACTAGCATCAATGCCTTTTCCAAAATGAGTTGAACCAATCAAACCCATTTCTTCTGCTGTAAAAGCAACAAAAACGATGGTTCTTTCATTGGAATTTTGTTCTTTAAAATATTTTGCCAAAGCCAAAACTGCTGTCACTCCAGAAGCATCATCATTAGCACCATTGTAAATACTGTCTAACTGTCCCTCTTTTTTTACAATTCCCAAATGATCATAATGTGCAGAAATTATTACAAATTCATCTTTTTTAGATTTTCCCTCCAAAACTCCAATAATATTGGCACTCGTAATTTCTTCTTTGGTTCTTCTATTGGTAAAAGTGAAGGTTTGTCTGTAAGAATCCAATCCTTCAAAAGTTTTCAATCCTAAATTAGAGAACTCATTTTCAATGTATTGTGCCGCTTTTTCAATTCCTGGAGTTCCTGATTTTCTGCCTTCCATTTCATCTGAAGCCAATGTGTATAAATGTTTTTTTACCAAAACTGAATCAATAAAAAAAGTTTTATTTGAGTTCTCAGCATTTTTGGTTTGCGCTATAATGTTTGTTTTTGATGAGGAAATTAAAATAATTAACATCAAAAGAAAGTTAAATTTTTTCATAATTTTGAAATTTAAGAGTTGAAAGATAGCAAATATAATTTTGTACTTTTACAGAAATTTTTATTGAAATGATTTTATCCGAAATTCCACAAATAAAACATACAAACGCAAATAACTTTTTTTTACTTTCAGGACCTTGTGCTATTGAGGGCGAAGAAATGGCTCTGAGAATTGCTGAAAAAGTAGTTGCAATTACAGATAAATTACAGATTCCATACATCTTTAAAGGCAGTTTTAAAAAAGCCAACAGAAGTAGAATTGATAGTTTTTCTGGAATTGGTGATGAAAAAGCGTTGAAAATTTTACGCAAAGTTTCCGAAACTTTTCATGTGCCAACAATAACTGATATTCACGAAACTTCGGATGCTGAAAAAGCAGCTGAATATGTAGATGTTTTGCAAATTCCTGCATTTTTGGTGCGTCAAACGGATTTGGTGGTTGCTGCTGCACAAACAGGAAAAGTAGTAAACTTAAAAAAAGGACAATTTATGAGTCCTGCTTCCATGAAACATGCTGTTCAAAAAGTAAAAGATGCTGGAAATCACAAAGCTTGGATTACTGACAGAGGAACCATGTTTGGCTATCAAGATATGATTGTTGATTTTCGTGGAATTCCAGAAATGCGTCAATTTGCTCCTACAATTTTAGATGTAACACATTCTTTACAACAACCAAATCAAACAACTGGAGTTACAGGTGGAAGACCAGAAATGATTGAAACCATTGCTAGAGCTGGAATTGTGAATAATGTGGATGGATTGTTTATTGAAACTCATTTTGATCCTGCAAATGCAAAAAGCGATGGCGCAAATATGTTGCATTTGGATAATTTAGAAAAACTATTATCGAATTTAGTGGCAATTCGTAAAACAATCAATCAGTTTCATGAATAACGAAATTTCTAATCAAAATCATTTTGCTCTCAAAGGATTTACATCGATTCAAATTGGAGTCTATTTTTTGGTAGCTTCTTTTTTGATAAAAACAATTTTAGAAGGTTTTTTGATAGATGACAATCCAATGGGAATGTTATCTGCTGAAATTATTGAATATTTAGTCAGTAGTATTTGTGTTTTTCTCTTTCTATTTTCATCTTTTGCAATTTTTTTTAGTGCAAAAAGACGTGCAAAAAAATTAAAAACATCGCTTTGGAATTCAAGTTCAAAAAATAGTTTTTGGAAATATTTAGGAAGTTTTGCAATTGTTTTTATTGTATTATTTTTCTTAAAAAATCAGGGATTTATTGATATCCTCACTCCTATTTTCTTACTCTTTTATGGATTTATTTTATTTTTATTGCTTCAAAATGAGTCAAAAAATAGTTTTATAATTCCTGCAATTTGTCTTTTATTAGCAGTGATTTGTTTTCTGATTCCCAGTTATTGGTATGCTTCACTGAGCATCTTAGGAATTGGACAAATTACGTATGGAATTGTTGTGAAAAATTAGTTTTTATTTCTAATTCCTCTAACCAAATCTTCTAAACCATTCAATTTCAATTCATAAACCAATGCCAATTGATTGCCCAATTTTCCTTTTGGAAAACCTTGATTTTTAAACCAAACTATATAAAATTCGGGTAAATCAATCAAATACTGGTTTTTATATTTCCCAAATGGCATTTTGGCTTTGGATAATTCATGTAAAAATTGCTGATTTTGTATGTTATTCTCTTCCATCAACATAATCTTGTAAATATGAAAATCGTGCTGTCAATTTTCCTTTTTCAGTGATTTTTGCTCTTTGTAAAATGCCATTTTTATCTCCATCAAAAAAAGCAGGAATCACATTTTTAAGAAACATTTCTCCAAAACCTTCGCTAGCATCTTTGGGCAATTCACAGGGTAAATTATCAACTGCCATTACAACAATGGCTTTTTCATCCAAAAAATCGACTTCTTTTTCAGTAATTGGATCATAACCATAAAAAGGATTTTCAATCGTAGATGCTCTAACTGTTGAAGCAATTGGACCATTGATATCACAAGAAATATCTGCTATGAAACGAATTTTGAACTCTTGATTTTTAGCATCTTCTTTTGTAAAAAATGCAGGCGCTTCATTTCCATAAAAATGTCCTGCAATAAAAAAATCAGTCACTTTTGCAAATCGAAAAAAATTAGATTCATACAATTCTGGATGATTGTAAAAATCAAAATTATCCACTACTTTTCCTTCTTTACGCTTATTGTAATCCAACACATCCACAAAACAAAATACGGTTTCATCAAATTCTTTGGACAAATATTTATCAACAGAAACTTGTTTGATATTCATGGCATCCAACATTTCTTTGGCTCCATAGGCAACTTTTCCATTTCCAGTCAATAAAATTTTAAGATTTGGAAGTTTGATTCTTTGAAGTTCATCAATCAAAGCTTGTTGATTTTCCAAAGTTTCGGCTTTTGGCAATTGGAAATAATTCGTTTTCAAACCAATAGCTCTAAAACCGTTATAAGTTCCAACAATTCCAGCATATCTTCCAAAACCAATTAAACGTGCACCATTTTCTTTGACAATGGTTTCGTGGTCATACAATTCAATATTTTTAACTAAAATTGCTTGTAATAATTTACGATTATAAGGTTGCTTTTTGATGGTATGACTGAAAAAAAAATATTTTTTATTCGGAATTAACGCTTCAATAGGAACTTCTTTTACACCCAATAAAACATCGCAATTTGACACGTTAGTTACTACTTGAAAACCAGCATTTTTGTAAGCTTCATCAGAAAAAACACGGATATCAGAACTTTCTACAAAAATCTCTGCATCTGGAAATTGAGCTTTTGATTCTTTTAATTTGTCAGGAGAAAAGACCACTCTTTTGTCAGGTGGATTTTTACGCTCTTTGAGGATGCCAAATTTCATATGTTGGATTATTTGTAAATTTCAGATAAGAAATCCGTAATTATTTTATAAATTTTGTTCGAAGATATTGGTTTTTTAAGAGATTCACAAAGGGTTTTTTTCATACTTTTGCAATCCTCTTTTCATTTATATGAAAAGTTTCTTTGACATTTTGGGGACGACTGGTTTTGACAGCAAGGCCAGTGAAATTGTAAGCATACCAAGGAATGAAATTATTCTTGTAAAACTTATTTCAAACCTATAAACGGCGAAGATAACTACGCTTTAGCTGCTTAATCCGAAATCAAGTAAGATTAGCCTCGGCTCACAAGGTGAGCAAGCTTTATGTCCACGAAAAGCCTTGGTTTGCGGCGTTTCATTTTTGGGCATCGTAAAAGTAAACATAGAAAATCCTTTGCTTTGAGGGATTTTTGAAACTCAAAAAGCTAAGTGAAAAGTAGGTTGTTTTTGACCAGCTTTTCAACGAAAAAACAAACAAAAACTAAGTATGTAGAAAGCTTTTTAGCTGCTTGTTTGGACCCGAGTTCGATTCTCGGCGTCTCCACTAAAAACTCTGTAAAATATTTATTTACAGAGTTTTATGCTTTATAAAAAAATTTTTATAAACAAACTTAAAAAAAACCAACAGAAAAAAAACAGGAAATAAAATAACAGAAGTTTGTTGAGTTTTTAATTTTAATTCTTCTTTGTAAAGATCCCAATTGATTTTTTTTGAAACTCCATGTTCATTGCAAAAAGCAATAGTTATTTCTTCCTTTTTTGAAATGATTTTACTTCGAAATAATTTCAAATTCAAATCATAATCGCCTAAAATTTTAAAATCAGTGTCATATTTTTGATTTTCAAAAAGACTTTTGTGGTAAAAAACGGATTGATGATGCAAAGCGTTTTTAATCCATAAAATCGAAGAAAATTTTGAATTGAAAAATGAATTTTCATAACAAACATTTCCATAAAATAATTGAAATTTTCGATTAAAATTTTTTGAAACTTCTTCTAAAACTGTTTCGCTATTTAAACAATCTCCTGAACCTAAAAAATACAACCACTCTCCTTTTGCCAAAGAAATTCCTTTGTTCATTGCTTCATAAATTCCTGAGTCTTTTTCTGTCAAAAACTGAAATGGAAGTTTTAATTTTTGTATATAATGTTGTGTTTCATCAGAAGAATTTCCATCAATAATCCATACTTCAAAATTTGTAAATGTTTGTTTTTGAATACTTTCAATGGTTTTTTGCAATCCAGAAAGATTGTTTAAAACAGGGATGATTATGGAAATTGTTGGTTTGATAACTGTGTTATTTAAAATAAATATCCAATTTTTGCTGCTCTATTTCCCAGCACAAAACTTGAGCAGCTTTTTGCTGGTTTTGTTGTATTTCTAATACTCTTTTTTCATCATTCAATAAATTTTGGATAGCATTTGCAATTGTTTTTGGTTTATAATCTTCCACTATGACTCCAACTTTATATTCAGTAATAATAGTTGATATTTCAATCAAATTTCCAGCAATGATAGGAAGTCCAGCATGAATATAATCAAACAACTTGTTAGGTAATGAATATTGAAAACTCAAACCTAAAGGCTCTTCTAAAACCATTCCTAGAGTTGCTTTTTTAGTATAATTCACTAATTTTTCTCTTGAAATTCTACCTAAGAAAAAAACACGGTGCTCCATTTTTTTGTCTTTCACAAATTGTTTTAATTCCTCTTCAACTTTTCCATACCCAATGATTATTAAATCTATATTTTCTAAAAATTTTAGGGCTTCAATCATCGGTTTTATGCCTCTACCTGGATTTAAAACTCCTTGATATAAAATGGTTTTATGATGCGTTGGAAATGAGATTTCTTCAGGAATATAAAATTGATCTTTCAGAGGAATATTTCTGATGACACCCATATTATTTTTATATTTCTTATGATAAAAATCAGCAATTGATTGACTGACAGTGTATGATTTTTTAATTCTTGGAAGAAAAAAATCTTCTAGTTTTCGCCAAAAATTTTGAACAAATTTCCTTCCTTGCAGCTCAGGTCCTTCCGAAAATAATTCGTGACTATCAAAAACTAATGGAATTTTCTTTAGTTTACTTATACAAAAACAAGCAGGCAAAGTATCTAAATCATTTGCTAAAATGCAGTCATATTTTTTGAACAATAAATAAAAAAAAAGACGGATATTAAATTCTGCATAAAACAGAAAATTGTGATTGAAAAAATGTTTTTTTTGGATAATTTTATAATCTCTTTTTACAAAAATAGTATTTGGCAAAACCCTACCATACACATCAATTTGATACATTTTTTGAAGCAAATAAGAACAAACTTTGTGCACTCGATAATCTGTTGAGATATCATTTGTAACTGCAACAAATAGGTTTTTTTTCAAAAGTTGTTCATTTTAAAGCTAGTTCACAAGCTGTTGCACAACCTCAAACACCTCTCCTGCTTCTACTTTCAAAGTTTTGTGTTTGTATTTTACAATCAACTGATAATCATGAGTTGCCATTAAAATAGTTTTGCCACTTTGATGAATCGTATTCAGCAATTCCATAACTTCTAAAGAAGTTTTAGGATCTAAATTTCCTGTTGGTTCATCAGCCAAAATCAATTCTGGATCGTTCAACAAAGCTCTTGCAATTGCAATTCGTTGTTGTTCTCCTCCTGAAAGTTCATAAGCCTTTTTGGAAACCTGAGATTTCATTCCAACTTTTTCTAAAACTTCATCAATTTTTTGTTGAATTTCGTCTTTATTTTTCCAACCTGTGGCTTTTAAAACAAATTCTAAATTTGCGAAAACAGTCCAATCTGTCAACAATTTAAAATCCTGAAAAACAATCCCAATTTTTCTTCGCAAATAAGGAATATCTCGTTCTTTTAAGTTTTCAAGAGTATATCCAACAACAGTTCCTTTTCCATCATTCAAAGGAATATCTGCATATAAAGTTTTCATCAAACTGCTTTTTCCACTTCCTGTTTTTCCTATCATGTAAAAAAAATCACCTTTATTGATGGTTAAATTTACGTTCGATAAAACGAGTGCATCTCCTTGATAAATATTCGCATTTTCGAGATGCAAAACAGCATTTTCCATAAAAAATAGTTAACACTACAAACTTATAAGTTTCTATTGATTTTACATCAATAAATCACAACAATTCTTACATTTGAAGTATTAAAATTTTATAAATTTTTACATTTATTCAAACAAAACGAATTTTTATTCGTTATTCATACAACTAATTTCATTGATATGAAAAAATGCTTTGCAAAAAATCATTTGCTCACCTTCTTATTTTTATTTGTTACTGCGTTTCAATTTTCACAACAATCTAGCATTGAAACGAGTTTATTGACCCAATTTACGAATGCTTTGCAATTGTATCAAAATAAAGCGTACACAGCTGCTCAAAAATCGTTTGAAAAAGTAGTTGAAAATAGCAAAGAAAATTCAAATGTAAAAGCTGATGCTGCTTATTATGAAGCAATGTGCGCTTTGAAATTACAGCAAACTTCAGCTGACCAAAAAATATTGGATTTTGTGGCAACATACCCAAATAGTACCAAAAAAAATCAAGCTTTTTTCAATGTTGGTAATTATTATTTTGCCAATAAAAAACCTGCTTATGCACTAAAATGGTATCAAAAAGTTACTAAAGAAGTACTTTCTGAAGAAAACCGAAAAGAACTCAATTTTAAATCAGGGTATAGTTTATTGGTTTCAGGAGATTTATCAGCAGCAAAAAATCTTTTTTTACCACTCATCAATGATGGAAAATATGGCAATGATGCAAGGTATTATTTTGGATTTATCGCTTATAAATTAGAAGATTATGGCATTGCAGAATCTACTTTGAAAGAAATTGCAGACAATGAATCGTACAAAGCTGAAATTTCTTATTATTTGTTGGATATCAGTTTTAAATCAGGAAAATTTGAAAGATGTATTAAAGTGGGTGAGGAATTATTGAAAGAGAAAGACAGAAAAGATTTTTCGGATATTTCAAAAATTGTAGGTGAAAGTTATTTCAATTTGGAAAAATATGCTGAAGCAATTCCGTATTTAAAAAATTACAAAGGAGCCAAAGGAAAATGGAACAATACCGATTTTTATCAATTGGGCTATGCTTTTTTCAAGCAAAATGATTTTGAAAATGCGATTTCATACTTCAATAAAATCATTGATCAAAAAAATTCAGTTTCGCAAAATGCCTATTATCATTTGGCAGAATGTTACTTTAATACCAAGAAAAAAAACGAAGCACTAAATGCGTTTAAAACCGCAAGCGAAATGGATTTTAATCTAAAAATAAAAGAAGATGCTGCTCTAAACTACGCAAAATTGAGTTATGAAGAAGGAAATCCATTTGAAAATGTGGCTGATGTGCTTCAAAATTATTTAAAAAATTATCCAAATTCAGCTTCTTATAAAGAAATTAATCAATTGATTGTTTATTCATTTATTCATCAACAAGATTATGAAGGCGCATTAAATTATCTGAAAAAGAAAAAAACAGAGGACAATACTGCACTTAGTTTGGAAGTTTCCTTATACAGAGGAATTCAATTATTTACGGATAAAAAATATGCAGAAGCTTTGCCTTATTTTACCATCAGTAAAAAATCTTTACTTCCCGAAGTTTTTCAAAAAGCCTATTATTGGGAAGCAGAAACCTTGTTTAGATTGGAAAAATTTGAAGATGCTTTGACCAAATTTTTATCTTCACAAACCTTAGAAAAAACAAGTAAAACTCCTGAACTTCAATTGATTGATTACAATTTAGGATATTGTTATTTTAAACTAAACAACTATCCTGAAGCCATTCGTTCTTTTAAAAATGTGCTACAAAAAAAGGATTTGGAAAAAAGCATCCAACAAGATGCAAGATTGCGTTTAGCAGATAGTTATTTTGCTACAAGTAACTTTGAAAATGCCATTGCATCCTATAAATTAGCTGTAAATGACACTGGAATTGGAACAGATTATGCACAATATCAAATTGGAATGAGTCATGGTTTTAAGGGAGAAAATTCTCAAAAAATTGAAGCATTGAAAAAAGTTGTGAACGATTTTGAAAATTCGGATTTGAAAGATGATGCCTTGTTTCAATTGGCAAATACGTTTACCATTTTGAAAAAATCAAAAGAAGCGCATGATGCTTATGATCGTTTGCAGAAAAGCTATCCAAAAAGCGTGTTTATTCCTAGAACTTTAGTGAGACAAGGTTTGTTGTATTACAATGAAAATGAAAATGCAAAAGCACTTGAAAAATTCAAACTAACAACAACTAAATTTCCCAATTCGCCTGATGCTTTAGAGGCTGTAAACAATGCCAAAAACATTTACATTGATGAAGATAAATTGGATGATTTTGTAGCTTGGACAAAAACATTGCGTTTTGTAAATGTAAGCGTCTCTGAACTTGAAAAATCGGCATTTATCATTGCAGAAAGAAAATATTTTGATGACTCAAACAATCAAAATACGATTCTGAGTCTAACCAAATATTTGAAGAATTATCCAGATGGCATCAATGATTTGAAGGCAAGATATTATTTGGCAAATACCTATTTTAAGGAAAAAGAATTTGACAATGCCATTCCACATTTCGAAAAAATAATCAAAGAAGGAACTTCTAATTTTAGTGAAGATTCTTTGGCAAAATTGTCTGAAATATATTTATTTAAAGAAAACTATGATGCTGCAATTCCGTTATTAGAACGTTTAGAGCAAGAAGCTTATGCTTCCGAAAACACCTCATTTGCACAAAGTAACTTGATGAAAGCGTATTTTTCAAAAGAATCTTTTGAAAAAGCCCTAACTTTTGCTAAAAAAGTGTTGTCAAAAAACGGATTATCTCCTACTCTAGAAATGGATGCAAAGACCATTATTGCTAGAGCTTCTTTCAAATTAAATGATTTTGAAACTTCTAAAGAATATTACAAAACCATTGAAAATAAAGCTGTTGGAGAATTGAAAGCTGAAATTTTATACTTTGAAGCGTTTTATCAACATGAAGAAAAAGCGTATGAAAAGTCGAATGAAATTGTTAAAAAACTGATTGCAGAATTTGCATCTTACAAATATTGGGGTGTAAAAAGTTATGTTATTATGGGAAAAAATTATTACGGTTTGAAAGATGCGTACCAAGCAACTTTTATCTTGGAAAATGTGATTAAAAATTTTCCACAATTTGAAGATGTTGTTAGAGAGGCAAAAACAGCACTCATAAAAATTAAAGACACAGAATCTAAAACAAATAATTCTATCAATCCACAAATTAAAAATTAATGAATAAAGGTTTTCTATTTCTCATATTTTTGAATGTTTTCACTATTTTTTCTCAAAAGAAAACAGCTGAAAAAGTAAAAGATACTATAAAAACGGAAGTGGTTGAAGTAGTTACAACATACAATCCAAAAATTGCTGATGCAAACAAAATCAATATAAATCCAACAATTGTATTACCAGAAAAAACCAAAAAACAACCGCTAAAATATTCGATATTTTCAGTGCCTGTTGCTTCTACATTTGTACCAAAAAGTGGAGTTATCAGAGGAATTGATGTAGGTGTAAAAGAGCGAATTTATGACAATTTTATAGCTGCAGGATTTGGAAATTATACCTCGCCTTATTTTGAAACTTTTTTGCACAAACACACTCGTTTTCAGAGTGAATTTGGAATTTCAGCCAAATACATTGCTTCATTTGACAACATCGAAAATACGCTTTTAGAAAGCGATTTTTCAAATTTTGGAATGAGTCTTTTTTACAAACAAGATGAACGTTATTTTGATTGGAAAGTAACTTTAAATTCTGACAGAAATCATTATAATTGGTATGGAATTGATCCTAATTTTATTGATAATTCAACTTTGAGATTTATCAATGAAAGACAACAGTACAATCATTTTAATTTACTGGGAGAAATTGATTTTTTGAATGCATATGTTGATAAAAGTAATTTGTCTTTTTCATATTTTAATGACGATTTTAACAGTGAAGAAATCTTATTTTCTTTGAATACAGATTTAGATATTCCAACAAGTTTCTTGAAAGAAAACCTAAAAATTGGAACAAAAATTGAGTATTTAAATGGCTCATTTAGTGCAAATTATGCAATTACCAATGTTTTAAATTATAGCATTTTTACAGCAAAAATCGCCCCTGAATACAACACAACTTTTAAAGGTTTTGCATTAAAATTAGGCGCAAAAATTTTTACCTCTTTTGATACAGAAAACAGCGTAAGTAATTTATTAATTTATCCAAATATCAAAATTGAAAAACCTTTATTAAAAGAAAATTTACAGTTTTTTGGTGGCATTTCTGGAGACTTAAAAACAAATACTTTTAAAAGTTTTGTGGATGAAAATCCCTTTATTTCTCCCACCATTTTCATGACACAAACTGCAGAAAGATTCAATGCATTTGTTGGTTTTAATGGCGTTTTAAACCACAATGTCAGTTACACAGTTTCAGCAAGTTTCAAAAACGAGCAAGACAAACCATTATTTATCAAAAACAACTCAAAATCTGATGGTATTTCATCTTCTTCAAATGGTATCCTTTTAAGAGGTTATGAATATGGAAATTCCTTTGGAATCGTTTATGACGATGTGAAAACTGCGTCTATTTTTGCTGAATTGAACTATGAATTTAACAAAAGAATCAATTTTGAAACCCATATTCAATTTGACAATTATACAACTACAAATCAAAATGAAGCATGGAATTTACCCACATTTCAAGCCAATGTAATCGCAAAATATAAACATGAAAAATGGTATTCAACTGCAACTTTATTATTTGTTGGTGACAGAAAAGATGTTGTTTACACTGATATTTTTCCTTCAACTATAACAACAACACAAACAATTCCATCATTTGTAGATATCAATTTGAATGGAGGTTATCATTTTAATGATAAATTCACTGCATTTTTAAAAATAAACAATATTTTGAATACTAATTATCAAAGATTTGCAAATTTTGAAGTACAAGGTTTTCAAATTTTAGGTGGGCTTACTTATAAATTTGATTTTTAAAAATTAGCTGATTTCTCTTCCTATTATTTTTTGTAGTTTTATCAAATCAAAATTCAACTTACAAAATGAGAACAATCGCAATTTTAGTTTTTGCTTCAATAATCCTTTTTTCTTGTGCTCAAAAACAAGAAAAACCAATCATTTCTGATGCATTATCTGCAGAAGAAATGAAAGACTCTACAAACATCAAACAACTATTTAACAGCGCATTAACTGAAGGAAAATCCTATGAATGGTTGCGTGTCTTAACTCAAAATATTGGTGGAAGATTGTCTGGTTCTGAAGAAGCTCAAAAAGCCGTTGAATGGGGAGAAAAATTGATGAAAGAAGTTGGTTTGGATTCTGTTTGGTTACAACCTGTTATGGTGCCACATTGGGTTCGTGGCGAAAAAGAAATTGCAAATTATACTTTAAATGGTGAAAAAAAGAATGTCGCAATTTGTGCTTTAGGGTTCTCAATTGCAACACCATCAGAAGGAATTTCTGCAGAAGTTATCGAAGTAAAAAGTTTAGAAGAAGCCAAAGCTTTAGGAAATAAAATGGAAGGAAAAATAATCTTTTTCAATAGAGCTTTTGACAATACATTGATTCACACTTTCAAAGCTTATGGAGGTTGTGTTGACCAACGTGTGCAAGGTGCTGCAGTTTGTGGACAATTTGGAGCAAAAGCAGTAATAGTTCGTTCAATGACCAATTCTATTGACGATTTTCCACATACAGGAACCATGAGTTATGGAGATTTGCCTGAAGAAAAATACATTCCTGCAGCTGCAATTAGCAGTCAAGCAGCTGAAACGTTGAGCGCAGATTTGAAAAAAAATCCGAACTTAAAATTCTATTTCAAACAGAGTTGTAAAAATTTGCCAGAAGCACCATCATTCAACGTTATTGGAGAAATCAGAGGAAGTAAAACTCCTGAAAATATTTTTGTAGTTGGTGGTCACTTAGATTCTTGGGATTTGGGTGAAGGCGCTCATGATGATGGAACTGGAATTGTACAATCTTTAGAAGTAGCTTATTTGTTCAAAAAGAACAACATCAAACCAAAAAATACTTTGCGAGTTGTCTTTTTTATGAATGAAGAAAATGGCACAAGAGGTGCAAAAAAATATGCTGAACTGGCAAAACTGAATAAAGAAAATCATATTGGAGGTTTAGAATCTGATGCAGGTGGTCACACTCCAAGAGGATTTTCTATTGATGCAAATACTGCAAATACCGACCTTTTAATAAGTTGGAAAAAACTGCTGGCTCCTTATGGTTTACACGATATTGAAAAAGGTGGTTCTGGAGCAGATATTAGTCCTTTGAAAGGAGAAAATGTAACTTTAGTTGGTTACAGACCAGATTCTCAAAGATACTTTGATTATCATCATACAAGTAGAGATACTTTTGATAAAGTTAACAAACGTGAACTTGAATTAGGAAGTGCTTCTATGGCAGGAATTATTTATTTGATGGACAAATATTTATACAATGACACACCTGTAAAGCCTTAATTTTATGGAGATTACACTGATTATATTGAAAATTATTTATGGAGGATTTTTCTGTTTTGCAGGAATCATGCACCTCATAAAACCTGATTTTTTTAAACATTTTATCCCAGATTTTTTACCAAAAAAATTGGTAAATTATGTAGTTGGTTTTTTAGAATTTAGTGTTGGTTTTGGATTATTTTTTTCAGAAACTGTGAAATTTGCATCAATAGGAATTATCATATTATTATTGATTTTCTTACCTATCCATATTTGGGACGTTACTAAAAAAAGACCTGCAATTGGGTCAAAAAAAATTGCTATTATTCGAATTCCTTTGCAATTTTTATTGCTTTATGGAATCTATATTGTGTATGTAAATTCATAATTTATCATGAAAAAAATTAGTTTAATTATTTCTTTTTTGTTTCTTTTTATAGCTTGTCAAAAAGAAAAAGTAGATTTAATTGTCATCAATTCAAACACTTACACTATTAATAATTCATTTGAAATTGTATCAGCATTTGCCATAAAAGATGGAAAATTTGTAGCTGTTGGTTCTAATGAAGAAATTCAGGAAAAATATCAAACTGAAAATTTGATTGATGCCAAAAATCAAACCATTGTTCCAGGTTTGATTGACGCACATTGTCATTTTTACAGAATGGGTTTAGACCAGCAAAAAGTAAATTTAGTGGGCACTAAAAGTTATGATGAAGTTTTAGAGAAATTAGTCGCTTTTCAAAAAGAAAAAAAATCCACTTTCATCACAGGTCGTGGTTGGGATCAAAATGATTGGGAAATCAAAGAATTTCCTACGAAAGAAAAATTAGATGCCTTATTTCCAACAATTCCTGTGGCAATTATAAGAGTTGATGGGCATGCACTTTTGGTAAATCAGGCTGCCATTAATTTGGCAGGAATCAATGAAAACACGAAAGTTTCTGGTGGAGAAATTATTTTAAAAGATGGAAAAATGACAGGAGTTTTGATTGATGCTGCAATGAATTTTATAAAAATTCCTAAACCATCAAAACAAGAAGCGATTCAAGGATTATTAGATGCGCAAAAAATTTGTTTTTCTTATGGATTAACCACAGTTGATGATGCAGGCATTGACCAAAAAACAATTGAATTGATAGATAGTTTGCATCATACAAATGATTTAAAAATGCGCATTTACGCTATGATTTCTGGAGATAATCAAGCGCAAATTGACTATTACATCAACAAAGGAATTTCAAAAACTGACAGATTAAATGTGCGTTCTTTTAAAGTTTATGGAGATGGCGCTTTGGGCTCAAGAGGAGCTGCAATGCGAAAATCATATTCAGATAGAGAAAATCATTTTGGAGCATTGATTTATAGTCCTCAAAGATATCTTGAAATTGCGAGACAAATTGCTGCCTCTGAATTTCAAATGAATACACATGCCATTGGAGATTCTGCAAATACTTGGCTATTAAAAACGTATAAAGAAGTGTTGAAAAATAAAAAAAATAAGCGTTGGCGAATTGAACATGCACAAATAATTTCTGCGGAAGATTTTAAAAATTTTGATAATATTTTACCTTCTGTGCAACCTACACACGCAACTTCTGACATGTATTGGGCACAAGACAGAATTGGAAAAGAGCGAATGAAAGGCGCATATGCGTTTAAAGATTTGCTAAAAGTTTATGGAAAAATAGCCTTAGGAACAGATTTCCCTGTAGAAGAAGTCAATCCATTTTTAACTTTTTATGCAGCAACCAGTAGAAAAGATAAAACAAATTATCCTGAAAATGGTTTTCAAATGGAAAATGCTTTGACGAGAGAAGAAACTTTGAAAGGTATGACAATTTGGGCAGCATATTCTAATTTTGAAGAACATGAAAAAGGTAGTATTGAAGTTGGAAAACTGGCAGATTTCGTGATTTTAAATCAAAATATTATGAAAGTTGAAGGCAAAGTTATTCCGAAAACTAAAGTGATTTCGACGTTTTTAAATGGAGAAAAAGTTTTCTAAAAATTGACAATTACTTTTAACTTCGTTTATAAAATTTTTTAAAATCTAAAAAATTTAACACAATTTTTATCGAATAAAAAACAGAATACGTTAATTTTAATTTTTTTAAATTTATTGTTTAAAACTTTAATTTCAAAACTAAAAACTTCAATGTTATGAAAAATATTAAAAACATCTTGTTTATTGCTTTATTTTTTACATCAATAAGTATTTTTTCTCAAGAAAAAACTGAATCTATTAGATTGAATGTTACTGTAAAAAATTCTAAAAGTGAACCAATTCCTGGAGCAATAATTTTGATTGATAATTCAAAGCAAGACATAACCACAAACGAAAATGGAAATTTTAAAATAATATTGAAAAAAGCTCTAAAAGAAATTGCAGCTTTTTCTCCATTAATTGGTATAAAAAAAATAAAATATTTAGGCGAAAATAATATCGAAATTATTATTTCTTCAGAAAATAATGATATTAGTTTAATTAAAGATGATACAAATTACAAAAACGACAACACCATTCAATACAGAAATATTTATGATTATTTAAGAGGTAAAGTACCTGGAGTAAACATAGATTCTGAAAACAGAATCGTTATAAGAGGCTACAATACTGTTCTCGGTGGCAATAGAAGTCCTTTGTTTATATTAAATGACAACCAAGTTGAACAAGATATTTTCAGTAATATTGTACCCACAGACATAAAATCTATCAAAATTTTAAAAGGCACAGAAACCTCCAGTTATGGATCAAGAGGTGCCAATGGAGTAATCATTGTTCAAACTTTATAATCTTACTATTTTATTGATTTTATAAATTCACTTATTTTATCAATCGGATTTTGCTCTAAAAAATTGATAAATGCAGAGCCAATAATCGCTCCATTCGCAAATTCGCAGGCTTTTGAAAAAGTAGCATTGTCTGAAATTCCAAAACCAATCACTAAATTACTTTTTAAATTATAGGATTTAATACGTTGAAAATAATCAATTTGCTGTTGGGAAATTTCACCTTTTGCGCCTGTAATTGAACTTGATGCGACCATATAAATAAAACTTTTGGTGTAAGAATCAATCTTTCTAATTCGTTCTTCAGTAGTTTGAGGAGTGATTAAAAAAACATTGTTGATTCCGTATTTTTCAAACAACTCTTTGTAGTGATTTTCATATTCAACCATAGGTAAATCTGGTAAAATAAGGGTGTCAATTCCACAAGCAACAACTTTTTCGCAAAATTTATGTTCTCCATATTTTAGCATTTGGTTCAAATATCCCATCAACACTAAAGGTGTTTTATTGGTTTCTTTAATAGTTAGTAATTGTTCAAAAACGATGTCTAAATTGATGCCATTTTGCAATGCTTTTTGACTACTATTTTGAATTGTTGGTCCATCTGCCAAAGGATCAGAATAAGGCAACCCAACTTCAATAAAATCAACGCCAGCTTTTTCTAATTCCTGAATGACACTTTTTGTATCTTCTAAGTTTGGAAAACCAGCAGTAAAATAAATAGATAAAAGGTGACTATTTTTTGTCTGAAAAATATTTTTTATTGAATGCATGGGTTACTCTTTTAAATGATTGATAAAAGTTTCCAAATCTTTATCTCCTCTTCCTGATAAATTAATCACAATAACTTGGTCTTTTCTCAAGGTCATTTTTGGCAAAACAGCCAAGGCATGAGCTGTTTCTAAAGCAGGAATAATTCCCTCTAATTTTGTCAATTCGTAGGCAGCATCTAATGCTTCTTGATCAGTTGCATTCATAAATTTTGCTCTGCCACTTTCGTATAAAAAAGCGTGCAAAGGTCCAACTCCTGGATAATCCAATCCTGCAGAAATTGAATAAGGTTCTACAATTTGTCCATATTCATCTTGCATCAAAATGGTTTTACTTCCATGAATAATTCCTACTTGTCCTAATTGTGAAGTTGCTGCACTTTCTCCAGAATTTACGCCCAAACCTGCAGCTTCAACAGCAATCAATTCTACTTCTTCATCAACCATATAATGATAAAAAGCGCCAGCAGCATTGCTTCCTCCTCCAACACAAGCAATAATGGTATCAGGATTTTCATTGCCCGTTTTTTCTTTCAATTGCCATTTCATTTCTTCAGAAATCACAGCTTGCAAACGAGCAACCATATCAGGATGTGGATGTGGACCCACAACAGAACCAATCAAATAAAAAGTTTCTGGATGTTGAATCCAATAACGAATTGCTTCATTTGTTGCATCTTTCAGGGTTTTTGAACCACTTGTTGCAGGAACTATTTTTGCACCCAGCATTTTCATTCTCGCAACATTTGGAGCTTGACGCACAATATCTTTTTCGCCCATAAAAACAGTACATTCTAATCCCATTAAAGCACAAACTGTGGCAGTTGCAACTCCATGCTGTCCTGCACCAGTTTCAGCAATAATCTTTGTTTTTCCTAGTTTTTGAGCGATTAAAATTTGACCAACTGTATTGTTCACTTTATGAGCTCCTGTGTGATTCAAATCTTCTCTTTTCAAATAAATTTGAGCACCATATTTTTCTGATAATCTTTTAGCAAAATACAGTGGACTTGGACGTCCAACAAAATCTTTCAACAAAGATTTGTATTCCTTTTGAAATTCTTCTGATTCAATGATTTGGATATAATTATCCTCTAATTCTTTTACATTTGGATACAATAATTCTGGGATAAATGCTCCTCCAAATTGTCCGAAATAACCATTTTTATCTGGTTGATATTTTGATTTCATAATATATATTTTTTAAAGTTTTTAATCTCTTCAATGTTTTTAAATCCTGGTTTACTTTCAAATTTACTGTTGATATCAATGCCGTAAATTGGTAATGTTGAATTGGTAATTTCTTTTATTTTTTTCACATCATCCAAACCAATTCCACCGCTTAAAAAAAAGGGTTTTTCAAAAGGATAATTTTCTAAAACTCGCCAATCAAACTGAATTCCATTGCCTCCTTTTTCTTCGCCTTTTGTGTCAAACAAAAAATAATCTACTATTTCTTTATATGGTTTTAAAACATTAAAATCGAACGAATCTTTGATGCTAAAAACTTTGATGATTTCACCTTTTGGTAAATGACTTTTCAACTCTTTGATATAATCAACAGTTTCATCTCCATGCAATTGAATGGCTTCTAACTGATATTCTTCAACCAATGAAACTACGATTTCTAAGTATTCATCAACAAAAACACCTGTTTTTTTAATGTTTTTTGACAATTTTGGAATAATTCCTTCAAAATTTCTTTTTGACTTTTCATAAAAAATAAAACCCAAATAATCAGGTTGCAAAGCCGCAACTTGTTGAATATTTTCCGTGAATTTCATTCCGCAAACTTTCAGTAAAAGCCCCCTTTCCCCCAAAGGGGGGAAAACTGTAATTAGTTTTGTGTTTTCTTGTTTTTTATTCAAAATCAACTCTTCTTTAATTTTTATAACTCAATTTTTTGTGCATGAGTTCCTTCCCTTTGGGAAGGTTAGGATGGGCTTTTATCGAATTTGATTGATAAATTCTTGGCAAGCTTCTCCTGGATTTTCTTCTTTCATGAAATTTTCACCAATCAAAAATCCCTGAAATCCGTATTCTTTCAATCCAGAAATAATTCTTGGATCAGAAATTCCACTTTCTGAAACTTTGATAGAAGAATCTGGAATTTGGTCTGCCAATTTAATGGAATGTTCTAAATCAACTTGAAAAGTGTTCAAATTTCGATTGTTAATTCCGATAATTTTATTGTCTAAATCACCAATTTTATCCAAATCTTCCTGAGAATGAACTTCATACAAAACTTCCAAACCTAATTCTTTTGCTAATTTTCCATAATTTTTCAATTCTAAAGATGTTAAACAAGTCGCAATTAACAAAATAACATCAGCACCAATTGCTTTTGCTTCTACAATTTGAAATCCATCAACAATAAAATCTTTTCTCAAAATTGGTTTTTCTTGATTGATGACTCTTGCTTCCATCAAATCTGCCATAGTTCCTCCAAAAAAGGATAAATCTGTCAAAATAGATTGTGCAGCAACATTGGCATCCAAATAGCCTTGTGTCACTTCAGCAATGCTCACTTTATCATTGATGATTCCTTTTGAAGGCGATTGACGTTTGAATTCGGCAATAATTCCAGTAGAATTGAAATCTAAAAGCGATTTTTCCAATGAAAAAACTTCTCTATTAAAATTTGGACTTTCAATTAATTTTTTCAAAGGAACTTCAGCTTTAATTTTAGCAACTTCCTTTTTTTTAAATGCAATTATTTTATCTAAAATGGTCATTTTAAATTCACGAGTTTAGTTAATGTTTCTTTTGCTTTTCCTGAAAAAAGCGAAATTTTTGCTTCATCAAAAGCTGTTTCAAAAGTTTTGCTTTCATCCACAATTTGAAGCGCAAAAGCAGCATTTGTTAATACTACATTATTTTGTGCTTCAGTTCCTTTTCCTTCAATGATTTGTTGAAATATTTTAGCTGCATCAGCCACAGAATTTCCTCCAAAAATAGCTTCTTGAGAAATTCGTTTCATTCCTAAATCTTCAGGAGCAACCATTTTTTCACCATTTTTAGTGAAGATTTTAAAAGCACTTGTTAGTGAAATTTCGTCATAACCATCTAAAGCATGAATCACTGCATAATTGCAATTTTCTTCTTGTAAAATGTAATGATACAAACGCGCAACCTCTAAATTATAGGTTCCTAAAAAATGATTTTTTGGCGAACTTGGATTTACTAAAGGTCCTAAAATATTGAAAAACGTTTTCAAAGCCAAGGCTTTTCTTGTGGGCCCAACTGCTTTCATAGCAGGATGAAATTTGGGTGCATGTAAAAAACAAATATTCGCTTTTTCCAATTGATTTTTTAAAATGCTTTCATTATTCGTAAATTCATATCCAAAAGTTTCTAACATATCTGAAGAACCAGATTGTGATGACAAAGAATAATTGCCATGTTTGGCTACTTTTTGTCCTGTTCCAGCAACCACAAATGAGGTCAATGTTGAAATATTAAACGTGTTTTTTCCATCACCTCCAGTTCCAACAATATCAATAGTATTGAAATCAGAAAAATCAATTTTTACAGATAATTCTTTTAAAGCATCTCTAAAACCCGACAATTCATCAACCGAAATTGGACGCATCATAAAAACCGTCATAAAAGAAACCAAATGTGCATCATTGAATTTTTCAGCAGCAATATCTTTCAAAACCTGTTTTGCTTCCGATTTTGATAAACGTTCGTGATTGTATAATTTGTTTAATGTTTCTCTCATTTGTTTAGCTTTTAGCAATTAGCTTTTGGCTGTTAGAATTTTAACTTTATAAATTTCAGTTTATTTTATTTTTTGCTAATAGCTAGCAGCAAAAAGCTAAATACTATTAATAAAATTACGAACCAATTGTTCTCCTACATCAGTCAAAATTGACTCAGGATGAAACTGTACTGCACTAATATTGAATGTTTTGTGTTCTAAAGCCTGAATTCCTCCATCTTCATCTCTTGCTGTTACTGATAATTCTGCTGGAAAAACTTCATCAGTTGCTGCCCAAGAATGATATCTTGCTGCCATAAATTTTTCTGGAACATCTTTAAAAATAATTGCAGATGAATCTGTGATTGTCATTTCTGTAGCAACTCCATGAAAAACATCATCTAAATTGATGATTTTTCCACCAAAAACTTCGGTAATTGCTTGCAAACCTAAACAAACTCCAAAAATTGGAATTTTACCTGAATAAGTTTTAATTACTTCTTTCAAAATTCCGGCTTCATCAGGAATTCCTGGACCTGGAGACAAAACAATCATGTCAAATTTTCCAACATCTTCAATACTGATTTCATCGTTTCTAAAAACTGCAGGAAAATTTCCTGTAATTTTTTCAACCATATGAACCAAATTGTAGGTAAACGAATCGTAATTGTCTAAAATTAATATGTTCATTTTTATGCTTTTGGCTTTTAGCTATTAACAAATGGCTAATAGCTGATTTATATTTTCTCTGCTAAAATCAGCGCTTTTTTTAATGCTGCTAACTTATTATTTACCTCTTGCAATTCTTTTTCTTCATCAGAATGAATCACGATTCCTGCTCCTGCTTGATAATACAAAACGTTGTTTTTACTCACAAAAGAACGAATTGCGATTGCCAAATTTACAGAACCATCCAATCCAATAATACCAACTGCTCCTCCATAAAATCCTCGTGATTGATTTTCGTAAGTATCAATCAATTGCATTGCTTTGTATTTTGGTGCGCCACTTAAGGTTCCTGCAGGAAAAGTATCGCCTACAATTTCAATTGGATTTCCTTTCAATTGTCCAGAAACTGTAGAAACTAAATGAATTACGTGGCTAAAATATTGAATTTCTTTAAAAACCTCAACAGTCACATTATCAGCATGTTTGCTTAAATCGTTTCTTGCTAAATCTACCAACATTACATGTTCAGCAGTTTCTTTTTTATCAGCAGCTAACTTTTTTCCTAATTGAATATCTTGAGCCATGTCTCCAGTTCTTCTAAAAGTTCCTGCAATTGGATTGATAATGGCTTTTCCTTTGGAAATTTTGATTTGCGCTTCAGGTGAAGAACCCATCAATTTGAGAGAACCGTAATCAAAATAAAATAAGTAAGGTGAAGGATTTATAGAACGCAAAGCCCTATAAACATTGAATTCATCTCCTTTAAATTTTTGCTGAAATTGACGTGATAACACCAATTGAAAAACATCTCCACGTTTGCAATGTGATTTTGCTTTTACTACATATTCTTTAAAATCTTCATTGGTACAATTGGAAGTTTCTTCATCAACAGTTTCAAATTTTTGAGTATTAAACGCTTGTGCATCAATGATTTTTTGAATTTCTTCAATGCGTGAATTGTCTCCAACTTCCAAGTTTTCAATCAAAGTAATTTCATCATTAAAATGATTGATAGCAATGATAAATCTGTAAAAACTGTATTGCAACAGAGGAATTGCAGAAATTGCCTCTTTCACATTCAGCACAATATTTTCAAAATATTGAACAGCATCATACGTTGTATAACCATACAAACCATTGAAAGATTTCAACTCATCAGGACAATCCAAACTAATAGTTTTGCTGTATTTTTCAAAAATTGCATTGAAATTTTTTCCAATTTTTTCCTTTGCTAATTCTTCCTCCTTGTGAGAAAAACTCAAATAATGATTTTTAGCTTGAATCGTAATCAAAGGTTCAATACATATAAAAGAAAAACTTTCTTCTTTGCTATGATAATCTGAACTTTCAAGCAATAAAGTATTGGCGTATTTGTCGCGAAAACGCAAATACAAACCAACAGGCGTTATTGTATCTGCGATTTTTGTTTTAAAAATTGTAGTAAACTGGATGTTCATCATTATCATTTTGGTTTCAGTTTCAAATAGAAAAAGGCTTATCGTGAGATAAGCCTTTTATATATTTTTATAGATAGGTTTATTGCTCACTTAATTAAATAAGAGAGTTCCACCACCAACTATTTTTTTGATTTTTCATAACTACAAAAGTAGAAAGGGTTTTTTAGTTGAACAAATTTAATTGTGGTTTTTTTAAAATTCTTAACAGTTTTAATTATTATCAAAATCTATACTTACATTTTATCATAAATATTAAAATATAAATTACGATTTATAACTAATTATTTATTATTGATTTACACTTTTGATGTAAATTCAGTCATTTGCATATCAAAACATGTGTTTGATTTGAATTTACTGAATTAATCTATGCACCAATAATTTTTTTATAAAATTATTGGTGTGTTTTATTTATAGAAAGTTTATTCAGTCATAAAACTTTTGTAGTTTTGACGACCAAAATAACTGGCAAAAATTCAAAAAATATCGAGATGAATAAAATAATGACTGTGGATGTTTTATCAAGTATCAAAGGGGCAAAACCTTCTGAGACTGTCTCAAAATTATTTGAGGTTATAAAGAATTCCAATACTTCATCAAACAATTTTTATTCAAAAAATCATCAAAATGCAGTTTCATTAGACGAATTGAGAGAAGATATTGTGGTTGAAAGTTCTGATTTAGAAAAAAAAATCATCATCGAAAACTTCCCAAAAGAAAAAAAAGGATATTTAGTAGTATCCAAAGTGATTGAAGAATAATTTTATGGAATCACAAATTAGAGAAATTCATCAACAATTGGTTGAAAAAAAAATATCTTGTATTGATTTGATACAAGCAAAATTAGCCTCTTTAAAACCAAATTCATACAATACAGTAAATTCACTTTTAGAGAATTTGGCTTTAGAAAAAGCAAAAAAAGTGGATGAAAAAATAAAAAATGGACAAGATATTGGCTTATTAGAAGGAATTCCTTTTGGAGTCAAAGATGTATACATGTTGCAAGGAACTTATACAACTGCAAGTTCAGCGTTTTTAAAAAACTACAAATCAGCTTATACTGCAACAGCCATTCAAAAATTAATTGATGCTGGCGCAATTCCAATAGTAAAAGAAAATTGTGATAGTTTTGGTCATGGTTCGTCTTCAGAAAATACCATTTTTGGTGCTGTAAAAAATGCTCTAAACACAGATTTAGTTGCAGGTGGTTCAAGTGGTGGTTCTGCTGTAAATGTCGCAAAAAACTTTGCCGCTTTTTCCATTGGTGGTGACACAGGTGGATCTGTAAGACAACCTTCAGGATACAATAAAGTCTATGGTTTGAAACCAACTTATGGAAGAGTTTCTCGTTTTGGATTGCTTGCATACGCTTCTTCTACAGATTGTGTTGGACCAATTACAACTTCTATTGAAGATGTCAGAATTGTTCTAAATGTGATTAGTGGTGTTGATGTAAAAGACCAAACAACTTATGTTTCTAGTGAAATTTCTAAAGAAGAAATCTCAAAATATGATGACATCAAAACCATTGGATATTTTAAAAATTTCATCGAAAATGATGCTATTGATGCAACTATAAAATCAGATTTTTTAACAGCTATTGACAAAATAAAATCAAAAGGAATTAACGTAAAAGTATTGGATTTCTTTGATTCAGAAACTTTAGTTTCTACTTATTATACATTGGCTATGGCTGAAACTGCTTCCAATTTATCAAGATTGGATGGCAGCAATTATGGCAACAGAATGGAAGGAAAAAACTTAAAAGAAAGCTATTCCATTACGCGTTCGGAAAATTTTTCGGAAGAAACAAAACGCAGAATTGTTGGTGGAAATCAAGTTTTGTCTCAAGGTTTTTCTGATGAAATTTATACAAAAGCATTGAGTATAAGAGATCAAATTGCTGAAAATTTCGAAAAAGATTTTCAAGAAGTGGATGTTATTTTATCTCCTGTAACACCAAATTCTCCACCAAAAATTGGTGATAGTTTAAAAAATCCATTAGCCATGTATTTGTCTGATGCTTATACAGTTGGATTTAGTTTGGGTCAATTGCCAACCTTAACAATTCCTCAAGGAACAGCTACAGGTATTCAATTAACAGCCGCAAAAAACAACGATATTTTGTTATTAAAATTCGCAAACTTCTTAAAAGAAGCTTTATAAATGGAACTAGAACAATTGAACGAATTGCTTAAAAAACATGAATTGGAGCTAGTGATTGGCTTGGAAACTCATGTGCGTTTGAACACAAAAACCAAGTTGTTTTGTTCGTGTCCAAATCAAGAAATTGAGCAACCAAACCAACATATTTGCTCAGTTTGCACAGGACAAATGGGCGTTTTACCAGCCGTTAATAAAGAAGCGATTAAAAAAGCAATTTATTTTGGAAAAGCCGTAAACTCAAGTTTTTCTAATGAGGTAATTTCTTGGGATAGAAAACATTACGAATATCCTGATAATCCAAAAAATATTCAAATTACGCAATTTCACAATCCCATAATTCCTGATGGTAAAGTTTCTTGTTTCAGAAATGATGGTTCGCAATTTACAGTAAGTTTGACGCAAGTTCACATTGAAGAAGATGCTGCAAAATTGATGCACGAAAAAGAGATTTCGTTAGTTGATTTTAACAAAGCTGGAGTTCCTTTGATAGAAATTGTGACAGATCCTTGCATTCGTCACATTGAAGATGCCTCAATTTATGCGCAATATATTCAGCGAATTGTTCAAAATTTAAAAATTTCTGAAGCAAATTTAGAAAAAGGCGAATTCAAATCGGATGTTTCAGTTTCACTTAGAAAAAAACACAGCTACAATTTGAATCCAAGAACGGAGATTAAAAACCTCAATTCTTTCAAATTTATGGTGGAAGCTTTGAAAGAAGAAGTTGAAAAACAATTGAATTATTATATTGAAAATAAAGAATTCAGACCAGATCAAACCACGGTTTTATTTGATGCTGATTTGAAGCAAACTAAAACGATGCGTAAAAAGGAATTTGAAGCGGACTATCGTTTTATTGCTGAACCAGATATTCCTTTTGTAAACATCAAAAATGCCATTGATTCCATTAAAGTGGATATTAGTTCATTGCCTTTTGCAGTGGAATCTATTTTGATAAAAGGCGGAGTTTTGCCTCAAGATGCCAAATTTTTTACAGCAGATTCTGTTCGCTCAGAAGCTTTTATGGCAATTAATAATGTGATAAAAGATCCATCATTTGTAGCCAAAACATTGGTCAATAATATTGGTGCTGACGAATATAAAAACATTCACAATATTTCTCATTTGATTGAGATTTTCCAACTTTTTAAAGAAGAAAAAATCACAGCTGTTTTAGTTCAAAATGCCATTTTAAACTATTTGAAAGACCAAACTTTTGACTATAATAAATATTTTGATGAAAAAACGATTTCGAGTGAAAAAATAGTTGCAGCTGTTCAAAAAGTGATTCAAGAAAATGCGGCAATTGCAAATGAAATCAAATCTGGAAACGAAGGAAAATCAGGAATTTTAGTTGGAAAAGTAATTGCAATTATTGGAAAAGGCGCTTCCGGGAAAATAGTTCGTGAAGAAATTTTGAAGCAATTAGAAGGTGCTTCAGAAACTTTATCAACTGAAAACAGCGCAATTAATTCCATCATAAAAGTTAAAAGCAAAAAATCTGAAAATAACCAAGAAGACGAATTGCCACAAATTCCAATCATCATCAAAGAGAATTACAGAACTCATAAAATTAACGAACTTTCAGAAAAATCAATCATTCAAGAAGTTACGTTATCAGGTTGGGTTTCAAGTGTTCGCGATCATGGAGAATTGATTTTTATTGATGTTAGAGATTCTAGTTACGAGATTTTTCAAGTTCGTTTGAGCAGAGAAACGTTTCCAAATTTGGATGAATTGGTAAAATTAAAACCAGAAACTGTGATTTTAGTTTCAGGAAAAGTAGTTCAAAGAAATGAAGACGACTACAATTCAGGCTTAAGAACAGGAAAAATTGAGCTAGAAACCAATGTTTTAGAAATTTTAAACCTTTCAAAAACATTGCCTTTTGAAATAAAAAAAGCAACAAAATCGAATGAAACAATTCGTTTTCAATATAAGTTTTTAGATCATCGAAATGAGGAAGTTCGCAAGGCAATTATCAATCGTCACAGAGTGATTAAATTATTGCGAGATTTATTGGATGAAGAAGAATTCTTAGAAATTGAAACACCCATTTTAACAGCTGGAACTGACGAAGGCGCAAGAGAATTTATTGTTCCAACCAGAAAACAAGCAGGTTCATTTTACACGTTACCACAAGCGCCACAACAATTCAAACAAATGTTGATGGTTGGTGGTTTTGAGAAATATTTTCAAATAGCGCGTTGTTTTAGAGACGAAGATTCACGTGGAGATCGTCAACCAGAATTCACGCAATTAGATATGGAAATGGCGTTTACGAGCATGCAAAAAATCATTGATTTGAACACCAAATTGTTCAATGAAGTAGTCACTAAAATCTATGGAAATCAATGGATTTTAAAACCTTTTGAAATCATCACTTACAAGGAAGCCATGGATTTTTATGGCTGTGACAGACCAGATTTGCGTTTTGGATTGCAAATGCAAGACATTACTGATATTGTAAAAGAAACCACTTTTCAGGTTTTTAGCAAACCAATTGAAGACGGAGGAATCGTAAAATGTATCAAAGTTCCTGCAAAAGAGCAAGGCAATAAACGAATGTCAAAAGGACAAATTGAAAATTTGACAGCCATTGCTCAGCAACATGGTTTGGGTGGTTTGGCATATATTATTGTGAATGAAAATGAGTTACAATCACCAATTATCAAATTTTTAGGAGAAGAAATTGCAGCAAATATTATCAAAGCTACAAATGCTCAAATTGGTGATATTGTATTTTTCTCAGCTGCTGATTATGCAACTGCAAACAAAGCGTTGGATGCAGTTCGTCAAGAAATGGGAAAAATACTGAAACTCATCAATCCAAAAGAATTAAGACCAGCTTGGGTGATTGATTTTCCAATGTTCGAAAAAAATGATGATGGCAGATGGACTTTTACACACAACCCTTTTTCAATGCCAGCTGTAAAAGATTTAGAAAAACATTTGAATGGAAATGATGCTGAAATTGGAAGTATCATTGCGCAACAATATGATTTGATTTTAAATGGTTATGAAATTGGTGGAGGATCTGTGAGAGCTCACAAATCAGAAATCTTAGAAGCAACCTACAAAAACATGGGTTACAACAAAGAAGAAATGCTTAAAAGTGTTGGAACCATGTACAAAGCTTTTCAATATGGAGCACCTCCTCATGGAGGAATTGCATGGGGAATAGATCGTTTGATGATGATTTTAGAGAAAAAATCATCCATCAGAGAAGTAATGGCTTTTCCAAAAACAGGAACTTCAGAAGATTTACTTTTTGGAAGTCCTTCTCCACTTTCTGACAAAAAAGTAGAAGAAATGAACGTAAAAGTGATTAAAAAGTAACCATCGAAAAATAAAAATAAACTCAAAATCTCGCTTTTGCGGGATTTTTTTATTTTCAATAATTTTAATAATCATAAAAAATTCAGATTTAAAAAATAAAGGCGTTTTTAAGCGATTTAAGACACTTTTTTGTTTTTAACAAATGTTGACATTTTTATGATAATCTCGTTAAAAAGTCTTGAAATCAATCTATAAAATTGTAAATTTGAGTTTGAAAAATTTTTAAAATCAAACAATTCATTAGTAATGAGCGAAGAAAAAAAATACGAATATTCAGCAGACAGTATTCAGGCATTAGAAGGAATGGAGCACGTGAGAATGCGACCTTCCATGTATATTGGAGATATTGGCGTGCGTGGTTTACACCATTTGGTTTACGAAGTTGTGGACAATTCCATTGACGAAGCAATGGGTGGTCACTGTGACACCATTGAAGTTACCATCAATGAAGATAATTCTGTTACAACTAAAGATAATGGACGTGGAATTCCAGTAGATCTTCACAAAAAAGAAGGCGTTTCTGCATTGCAAGTTGTAATGACAAAAATTGGAGCTGGAGGAAAATTTGATAAAGATTCCTATAAAGTTTCAGGTGGATTACATGGAGTTGGTGTTTCGTGTGTGAATGCACTTTCCGAACATTTAACTGCAAGTGTCCACAAAGAAGGTAAAATTTGGCAACAAGAATATGAACGTGGAAAAGCGTTATATCCTGTTAAAACAGTTGGCGAAACAGATTTTACAGGAACTATTGTAACTTTTCTGCCAGACAAAACTATTTTTCAACAAACCACAGAATTCAATTATGAAACGCTCGCCAATAGAATGCGCGAATTATCATTTTTGAATAAAGGCGTTACTATCAAATTAACGGATAAAAGAAATAAGGATGATGAAGGTAATTTTATTTCAGAAACTTTTTATTCAGACGAAGGATTACCCGAATTTGTAAGATATCTAGATTCAACTCGCGAAAGTTTGACTACCAAAGTGATTTCCATGGAAGGAGAAAAAAATGGAATTCCAGTAGAAGTTGCGATGGTTTATAACACCTCGTATGCTGAAAATTTACATTCGTATGTAAATAATATCAACACGCATGAAGGAGGAACACATTTGGCAGGTTTTAGACGTGGTTTAACAACGACTTTAAAAAAATATGCAGATGATTCAGGGTTATTAAAAAATGTAAAATTCGAAATTGCTGGAGATGACTTTCGTGAAGGATTGACAGCGATAATTTCTGTAAAAGTTCAAGAACCACAATTTGAAGGACAAACAAAAACAAAATTGGGAAACAGAGAAGTTACATCCGCAGTTTCTCAAGCAGTTTCTGATATGTTGACTATTTATTTGGAGGAAAATCCAAATGATGCAAGAGCTATTGTTCAAAAAGTGATTTTAGCAGCAACAGCAAGACATGCAGCTAGAAAAGCACGTGAATTAGTTCAGCGAAAAACAGTAATGAGTATTGGTGGTTTGCCAGGAAAATTATCTGATTGTTCTGAAACAGATCCTGCACAATGCGAAATATTTTTAGTTGAGGGAGATTCTGCAGGTGGAACAGCAAAAAAAGGAAGAGACAGAAACTTCCAAGCGATTTTACCTTTACGTGGAAAAATTTTGAATGTTGAAAAAGCAATGCAACACAAAGTTTTTGAAAACGAGGAAATCAAAAATATGTTTACCGCATTAGGAGTTTCAATTGGAACTGAAGAAGACCCAAGAGCGTTGAATTTATCAAAAGTACGTTATCATAAAGTAGTAATTATGTGTGATGCTGACGTAGATGGTTCGCACATTGCAACTTTAATATTAACTTTCTTCTTCCGTTTTATGAGAGAAATGATTGAACAGGGTTATATTTACATTGCTACTCCTCCATTGTATTTAGTGAAAAAAGGGCAAAAAAGAGAGTATGCTTGGGACGACAATCAACGGGATTTAATTTCTCAAAAAATGGGTGGTGGAGTTACCATCCAACGTTATAAAGGTTTGGGAGAAATGAATGCTGAACAATTGTGGGACACAACCATGAACCCAGAGTTCAGAACTTTACGTCAAATCACAATTGATAGTTTAACTGAAGCAGACAGAGTATTTTCCATGTTAATGGGTGATGATGTACCACCAAGGAGAGATTTTATTGAAAAGAATGCAAAATACGCTAAAATAGACGTTTAACTTTTTTCAATAAGAAAATTTAAATAATACATGCCTTTTTAAAAAGGTGTGTATTTTTTTTTATCTTTACATAAAATTTAAGAAAAAATTAACCAAATCTTTAAACAATGAAAAAGTATATTTTAATTTTTATGGGCGTATTTGCCTTGTCTTTTAACACTAAAGCACAAGATGGATTTGAATCAATTTTGCTTGCTGCTGGTAGTGATGTAAATAAAATTATGGAGGGCTATTTTGCACCTGCCATGGAAGGTTTTATTTATGGAATGAACAATGGATGGGCTCATACTGCCAAAGTCCACAAAGTTCTTGGTTTTGATTTAACCTTGGGGTTGAGTGCTTCAATGGTTCCTTCAGAAAAAGAAATTTTCAGCCTTGTTGGACTTTCCTCAATTTCTGGAGCTTCTACTGCACCTTCTTTTGCGGGTGTTGGAACACAAACTAATTTAACAGTAACTAGAACAGTAACTATTCAAAATCCAAATTCACCTGTTTTTGGTCAATCACAAGTGGTAACTGCTGGTTTAACACTTCCAGGAGGATTAAAAGATGATCTTCCAATGAATGCTATTCCTGCACCAATTGCACAATTGAATGTTGGATTACCATGGAAATTAGAAGGGATGTTAAGAATCGTTCCAAAAATTAATATTGGAGATGATGGTGGTCAAGTAAATATGTTAGGTTTAGGTTTGAAAAAAGAAATCACAAGTTGGTTTGGGCCTATGGATAAAACTCCTTTACACGTTTCTTTATTAGCTGCTTATACAACCATGGATTTAACATACGGAATAGAAAATCAAAACACAGCAGATTTAATAATCAATAATGCCTCAGCAGAATTTGAATTAAAAGCTTTTACAGTGCAAGCTTTAGCTTCATTAAACTTCCCAATTATAAACTTATTTGGTGGTTTTGGATATAGCAGTGGAAGTTCTACTTACAGAATGCCTGGTACATATCAAGGTAATTATAGATACACTGTAAATAATCAAGAATATACAGAAAATATAAATTTAAGTGCTCCAAATTTAAGTTTTGATGCAAGTGGCTTCACTACAACAATTGGCGCAAGATTAAGTTTAGGTTTCTTCAAAATATTTGCTTCATACACTCTACAAGAGTACAATGCTTTAAATGCAGGAATTTCTATTGGAATAAGATAATTTTTTTTAATAAATATAATTTTTAAAAGACACCTTTTGGTGTCTTTTTTTATGATAATTATCACAATTAAATAATTTAGATTGTCGTATTTTTACGGCTCACAATTAATCATTAATTAAAATCTAAAAAAGTATGAAAGTTTCAGTTGTTGGTGCAGGTGCAGTAGGCGCAAGTTGTGCAGAATATATTGCTATTAAAAATTTCGCCTCGGAAGTGGTTTTGTTAGACATCAAAGAAGGATTTGCCGAAGGAAAAGCAATGGATTTGATGCAAACAGCTCCTTTAAATGGTTTTGATACAAAAATCACAGGAATCACAAACGATTATTCAAAAACTGCAAATTCTGATGTGTGTGTTATCACTTCTGGAATTCCAAGAAAACCAGGAATGACTCGCGAAGAATTAATTGATATCAATGCAGGAATTGTAAAAACAGTTGCTTCTAATTTATTAACTTATTCTCCAAATACAATTTTGATTGTAGTTTCAAATCCAATGGACACTATGACGTATTTGGTGCATAAAACTACCAACATCTCACAAAATAAAATAATTGGAATGGGTGGTGCATTAGATTCTGCGCGTTTCAAATACAGATTGGCAGAAGCTTTAGAAACAACAATTTCTGATGTAGATGGAATGGTAATTGGAGGTCATTCTGATACTGGAATGATTCCATTAACAAGATTGGCAACAAGAAATTCAGTTCCAGTTTCTGAGTTTCTCTCTGCTGAAAGATTAGAGCAAGTGAAAGAAGAAACCAAAGTTGGTGGTGCTACTTTAACTAAATTATTAGGCACTTCAGCTTGGTATGCTCCAGGAGCTGCTGTGAGCGCTATGGTTCAAGCAATTGCTTGCGACCAAAAGAAAATATTCCCTTGTTCTGTTTTATTAAATGGCGAATACGGAATGAACGATATTTGCTTAGGAGTTCCTGTTGTAATTGGAAAAAACGGAATAGAAAGTATCGTGGAAATCACTTTGAATGATGCAGAAAAAGCAAACATGGTGGCTTCTGCTGAAGGTGTTTCAGCTGTAAACGATTTGTTAAATCTGTAATTGTCTTCTTAAAGATTTTAGATAAAATTTAAATATTTAATCCTCACAAGTTATAAAACCTGTGAGGATTTTTTTATTTCAAATTTCGTCAGTCATTTATGATTTTTCAATAACTAAAAAATATACTATTTTATCTTTTTTTGAATTCTTGTAACTGCACTTTTTCATGAAATACAATAAATATTATAAAATAATTGCTTAGCCTACTATGAAATACTATATTTGCACGTTTTAAAAAAAAGAAGTCGACATAAATTAAAGAAGATGCAAAACAAAGGACTTATTAAATTATTTGCTATCCTTTTTGGATTGGTAAGTTTATATCAATTATCATTTACATTTTTAGCCACAAAAGTTGAAAAAGACGCTGCTATTTATGCGAAAAATAACAACAAAAATAACAATGCAAGAGACAAAGCTGCTCTCGAAAAAGCATATTTAGACAGTGTTGCTAATAAAGACATCATCGATTTAGGAATCACTAAATATACCTATAATGATGTGAAAGACAAGGAAATGAACCTTGGTCTTGATTTGAAAGGCGGAATCAACGCAATTTTACAAGTATCTGTAAAAGAAGTTTTAAAAAGCTTATCAAACGATTCTAAAAATGAAATTTTCAACAAAGCACTAGCAGCTGCTGATGAAAGACAAAAAAATAGTTCTTCTAATTATTTAGACCTCTTTTTCGAAGAATTTGAAAAAATCGCTGGAAAAACCAAATTAAGTGACCCTTCTATTTTTGGAACCAAAGCTTTGAGCGATAAAATTTCTTTAAATGAAGACAATGCTACTGTTAAAAAAACTTTGCAAGAAGAAATCAATAGTTCCATAGGAACTGCTTTCGAAGTATTGAGAAGTAGAATTGACAAATTCGGAGTTACACAACCAAATATTCAGAGAATTGGAACATCTGGAAGAATTCAAATTGAATTGCCAGGTGCAAAAGATATTGAGCGTGTTACAAAATTAATCACAAGCAAAGCTGAATTACAATTTTGGGAAGTATATTCAAATGTTGAAGTTCAAAGCTTTTTTATACAAGCAAATACAGTTGTAGCAACAATGTTAGCAGACAATTCTACTGCTAAAAAAGACACTCTTAAAAAAGATAACATTGATAATTTATTAGGAGAAACAAAAGATACTACGAAAGTTCAAAAAAATCTTTTCACTTATTTATTTCCAAATATTGCACAATCTCAACAACAAGTTAGCTCGTTAGTTGGTCAAGCAAGAGTGTTGGATACTGCAACTGTAAACAATTTATTAGCCAAAAAAGAAGTAAGAGCATTATTGCCAAGTGAAATCCGAAATGTGAAATTCTTATGGCATTACAAATCAGAAAAAGGTACAGGTGGAACAGAATTGATAGGATTGTATGCCATCAAAGGAAATAGAAATAATGTTGCTCCAATTGAAGGAGATGTAATTCTAGATGCTGCTCAAGTGTTTGATCAATTGAACAAACCAGAAGTTAGTATGACCATGAATAGCACTGGAACTAAACAATGGGCAAAAATGACTGGTGATAATGTGGGGAAATTTGTGGCTGTAGTGTTAGATAATAATGTGTACACAGCGCCTTCTGTAAACCAAGCAATTACTGGCGGAAGAACTTCTATTTCTGGAGGAACAATGACAATCGAAGAAGCTGAAGATATTGCAACCGTTTTGAAAGCAGGAAAATTACCAGCTGCAGCAAGAATCATTCAGGCAGAAGTTGTTGGACCATCTTTAGGACAACAATCTATTGATGCTTCTATAAATTCATTCATGATTGCTATTGTTTTAGTATTACTTTGGATGATTTTATATTATGGAAAAGCAGGGATTTTTTCAAATATTGCATTGGTTGTAAATATCCTTTTCATCTTCGGAATTTTAGCATCTTTCAATGCTGTGTTAACATTGCCTGGAATTGCAGGTATCATTTTAACCATTGGTATGTCTGTAGATGCGAACGTAATTATCTTTGAAAGAATCAAAGAAGGTTTGGCTGCAAAAATGGGATTGAAACAAGCTGTTGAAGAAGGATTCTCTATCAAAGGAGCACTTTCTGCAATTATTGATGCAAATATCACAACCTTATTAACTGGTATTATTTTATACGTTTTTGGAACAGGACCTATCAAAGGTTTTGCACTAACATTGATGATTGGTATTGCAACTTCTTTATTTACAGCAGTTTTCATAACAAGATTATTGGTTGATGGTGCTGTAAACAGAAAAATGAATTTGACATTCAATACCAACTTTTCAAAAGGATGGTTTACAAATATCAATGTTGCATTTATCAAAAAACGTAAAATTGCTTATGTAATTTCGAGTGTTTTAGTAATTGTTAGTTTAATTTCTATTTTCACAATTGGATTAAAACAAGGAGTGGATTTCAAAGGAGGACGTTCTTATGTAGTTCGTTTTGACCAAGAAATGACACCTACCAAAATAGCTCAAGAATTGAAATCTTCATTTGGTACTGCTCCAGAAGTGAAAACCTATGGAACTGCAAATCAATTGAAAATAACAACTGTTTACAGAATTGACGAAGAAGGACAAGAAGTTGACGAAGAAATTCAAGAAACGTTATACAATGGTTTAAAACCATATTTGGCAAAAACTTCTTACGAAAACTTTAAACCAGGATTTGAAAAACAAGGTGCAGGAATTATGAGTTTCTTAAAAGTAGAACCAACCATTGCAGATGACATTAAAACTTCTGCATTATATTCGGTATTTGGCTCATTACTAATTGTTTTCTTATACATTTTATTACGTTTCAGAAAAGTATCTTTCTCATTTGGAGCAGTTGCTGCAGTATTTCACGATGTGTTGATTGTTTTAGGAGTTTTCTCTTTGACATATACTTTTATGCCTTTTGATATGGAAATTAATCAATCGTTCATTGCCGCAATTCTAACGGTTGTAGGATATTCTTTGAATGATACCGTAATTATTTTCGATAGAATTAGAGAATTCACCAATGAAAGAAAAGGAAAACACAACGAACTAATCAATAGTGCTATCAATTTAACATTAGGAAGAACCATCAATACTTCATTAACAACATTGTTAGTATTATTAGCAATCTTTTTCTTTGGAGGTGATTCCATCAAAGGATTTATGTTTGCATTGATTGTTGGTATTGTTGTAGGAACTTATTCCTCAATTTTCGTTGCAACACCAATTATGTACGATACTACTAAAAAAGAAGATAAAAATAGTTAACTTTTTATACCTATTTAAAAACCGTTTTTAAATACTGATTATCAGCTTAAAAACGGTTTTTTCATTTCACAGATACACAATATATTTACATTTTTATGGAAATTATAAAATTGCACGATTTATACTTTACACCTTTTATCAAAGAGGATGAAATTGCTGCAATTGTAAAAAATCTAGCTTGGCAAGTAAAAGAAGATTTACCTGAAAATGAAATCCCTATTTTTGTAGGAATTTTGAATGGCTGCTTTTTATTTGCTGCTGATTTTATTAGAGCTTATCAAGGAAATTGTGAAGTATCTTTTGTAAAACTAGCTTCCTATAGTGGAACAAAATCAACAGATGATATAAAACATTTAGTAGGAATTAACGAAGATTTGACTGGCAGAACCGTCATCATTTTAGAGGATATTATTGATACAGGCAACACTTTACAAGAAATTTATACTATTTTTAGGCACAAAAATGTAAAAGAATTAAAAGTAGCCACGCTGTTTTTTAAACCAGATGTATTTAAAAAAGAGTTGCCCATCAATTACATTGGAAAAAGTATAGAAGACAAATTCATTGTTGGATATGGTCTGGATTACAATGGTTTAGGCAGAAATTATCCAGCAATTTATCAATTAACTAACAAACCAAAAATGAAAAATATTGTATTATTTGGTCCTCCAGGAGCAGGAAAAGGAACACAAGCAGATTTGTTAAAAGAGAAATATAATTTAGTACATATTTCTACAGGAGATGTTTTTAGATTCAATATTAAAAACGAAACTCCACTTGGAAAATTGGCAAAAACCTACATTGATGCTGGCGATTTAGTTCCTGATGAAGTGACCATTGATATGTTAAAAGCAGAAGTAGAAAAAAATGCTGATGCCAAAGGAATCATTTTTGATGGATTTCCAAGAACAGCCTCTCAAGCAACTGCTTTGGATGAATTTTTAACTTCAAAAGAATTGCAAATTGACGCTATGATTGCTTTGGAAGTTCCTGAAGATATTTTAGTAAATCGTATTCTAGAAAGAGGAAAAACCAGTGGAAGAACAGATGATACTGATGAAGAAAAAATCAGAAATCGTTTCAATGAATACAATACAAAAACAGCTGTTTTAAAAGATTTTTACGAAGCTCAAAATAAATATTTTGGTATCAATGGTGTTGGGACTATTGAAGATATTACCAATAGAATTTCCAACGTTTTTGAAACTCTGTAAGTTCAAAATTCAAAGTTCAAGGTTCAAAGTTTTGAACTAAAAACTAAACACTAAAAACTAAAAACTCCAAATGACTGAAGGAAATTTTGTTGATTACATAAAAATATATGCTTCCTCAGGAAAAGGTGGTCAAGGTTCTACGCATTTGCATAGAGAAAAATTTGTGGAAAAAGGTGGTCCTGATGGTGGTGATGGTGGACGTGGAGGACACATTATTTTGCGTGGAGACAAAAATTTATGGACACTTTTTCACTTAAAATTCAAACGTCATTTCAGAGCAACTCAAGGTGGTGCAGGAAGCAAAAGTAGAAGTACAGGTGCAGATGGTGAAGATGTTTATATTGATGTGCCTTTAGGAACTATTATTAGAGATGCTGATACTGACGAAATTATTGTGGAAATCACCGAAGATAAAAAAGAAGTTATTCTTTTAGAAGGTGGAAAAGGCGGACTTGGAAACTGGCATTTTAGAACAGCAACTCATCAAACACCAAGGTTTGCACAACCAGGAATTGACGGACAAGAAGGCTATTTTCGAATTGAATTAAAAATTTTAGCTGATGTTGGTTTGGTAGGTTTTCCAAATGCTGGAAAATCAACATTACTTTCTGTGGTTACTGCTGCAAAACCTAAAATTGCAGATTACGCTTTTACCACTTTAAAACCTAATCTTGGGATTGTTGAATATCGAAATCATCAAACGTTTGTGATGGCAGATATTCCTGGAATTATTGAAGGTGCTGCTGAAGGAAAAGGTTTAGGTCATCGTTTTTTACGTCATATTGAACGAAATTCAGCATTGTTATTTTTGATTCCTGCTGATAGTGATGACATCAATACTGAATATGATATTTTATTGAATGAACTCAAAAAATACAATCCAGAATTATTAGATAAACACAGATTATTAGCAATTTCTAAATCGGATTTATTGGATGAAGAACTGAAAAATGAAATTAAAGAAACACTTCCTAAAGGAATTGAAACTGTTTTTATTTCGTCAGTTGCTGAAATGGGTTTGATGGAATTGAAAGATAAATTGTGGAAAATTCTTCAATTGTAAAAAATTTTCAAAAGAATTATTCTTTGAACTGAATTCTTATTGGTAAAATATACTTTGTTTTTACAGGAATTCCTCTTTTGATAGCAGGATAAATTTTTGGCAAATTTTGAACACTGATTGCTAATAAACTATCCAAAGTTGGCAATTGCTCTTTAATGATTTCTGAAGCTTCCATTTGTTCTAATTGTACAACGCCTTTATCATCAATCAATAAATGAACTGTAACAATTTCATCAATAGAATCTTTGATGGTAAATACTTGTTTTTGTAGCTCCTCACCTATTTTTTGATGGATATTCGTTCTAAAACAAGCAGATTTTACTTCTTTCTCAATCAAGGAATCACATACTGCAAAAGAGGGTGAAAAATCAACTTCGTTAAAATTAATAATGGTATCTAAATCAGGAAGTTGTTGCTTTTTTGGTAGCGAAAATCGATCGCAAGAACTGCAAAAAATCATCAAAAAAGCCACAAAAAAAACACGCAAAAACATAGATTTGTTTATTGCGTGAATTTAGTAAAATTTACCGAATTTTAATCCAAAGATTCTCCTTTTAAAAAATAGTCTTTTTTGATTTCTTGAATTCTACGTTTTACATATTCAGAAATCATTACGTCAGTGTCATAAAAATTCTCAATATATTTTACATACAACTTATAAGCCGTCTTTTTTTCTTTGTAATAATCATCAGATAATTTTGCAAATTGATACAAAGCTCTATAATTTCTAATATTTTCTTGATAGGCATTTTCAAAAGCATCCATAGCTTGTTTTGGGTTTTTAGTTTCATAAAATACACTTCCCAAACCATAAAATTCTTCATCGCGTTTTCTTTTTCCTATAAATGTAGCAACCACATAATTCTTTCTTGCATCGTTGAAATTTTTCTGTTTAAAAGCAATATGACCTAAATATGTATAGGATTTAAAATCTTCTTTATCTAAAATTGTTAATTTTTTAAAATACTTTTTGGCTTTCTCTAAACTGTCTAAATAATAATATACTTTGCCTAACATACTCGTGCTAAAAGTTTCTTTTTTGTCAATGCTATCTAAATTTAATAACAACGGAATTGCTTTCTCATATTCAGTTTTTTTATACAATTGATTGATTTTAATTTTATTCAAATTGATATGGTTTTTATCCAAAATCAATCCTTTTTCTACAAACATCATTGTTGAATCTACATCTCCTAATTTGGCAAAACTAGATGCTAAATTTACAATTGCAATTAAATGCAACGTGTCTTTTTTATATGTATCAATAAAACTATTGATCATTCTATCTCTATCATTTTGCTGCGCAAAAGCTAAAGCTAATTGATATGAAAAATGGGCATTTGATGGCTCTTTTTTAATTAAATATTGAAATGTAGTTTTGGCTTTTTCACTTTTATTGGCTGTTAAATACAATTTTCCGAGTTGAAATTTCAAAATTAAATTCAATGAATCTTTGGCAACTAATTCTTCATAAATAGGAATTGCTTTATCTGATTTTTGTAAAATTTGATAGGTTTTTGCCAATTTTAATTTTGTTTTATCATCTTGCTGAAACAGCAAAGCTTTTTCTAAAAAATCAGCTGTTTTTAGATAATTTTCTATGGATTCGTAAATCAACGCTGTTTTAAAATTAGATTGATAGGTTGGCTTTAGCTTTTCAAGTTTTTGCAAAGCAATCAAATACCTACCATTTTCTATCAAACTATCAATCGCAGAAAAAGTTGGAGTTTGCGCTTCAACTTTTACAATTACAAATAATAAAATAAATACAATTTTCTTTTTCATATACAGTATTATTGAACATTTATAGTAATAGGAATCGAATATTTTACTGCAACTTTTTCACCATTTAATTCTGCAGGTTTCATTTTAGGTAATAAACTCATAACTCTTTCTAATTCTGATAGTAATTCTTTTTTTGGTGCATTTCCAAAAGCATAAACTATATGTCCTTCGTTTGATACTGTAAAATTTAATATCATTGTTAATTGACCTTTTGGTAAACATATTTTTTTAGATAATTTTTTATCAAAATATTTATAAAATACTTTTCTAACACCACTAGTAAAGCATTCTTTATCATTTTTATTACAACTTGGAAAAGTGGGTAAAACATCCAATAAGTCTAAATTTTCAATGCTATCATCTCTTCCGTCATTAAAATTCATTTTCCCAGCAGAAATTTCTACAATAAGCTTTCTTTTATTTTTTGGTTCTATTATTTTCAGGTTCCTTTGGGATTTAAATCCCATTTTTTGCAACATCAAAGTATGCTCAATAAACTCATCTTTTTCTGGTTCGCTTAAATTATTATAATCAATTTCTATACCTTGTGGAATTTTTTCTCCAAAGGAAACATGATATAAATCCATATACGTTTTAGTTGTATCTTTATATTCCTCAGGAATATTTTTATATCTATCAAGTGGATAATAGGTGATTACTTGTTTTTTGGGAATTTGTGGTTCTTTATTATTACTGCAAGCTGTAAAGCATAAAAGACCAATAATAACTAGTATTAAAAAGCTGGTTGTAATTTTTCTCATTTTTTAAACATATTATTTTTAAAATGTTCTTGTAATTTTTCTCTAAAACAATCTTTGTCACCATCTTCACATCCTGGAAAAGTTGGTGCTTGCTCTATAACTGAAGATGATATTTCTTCTGTTTCAGTGATTGCTTTATCCTTTCCAATAAAGTTTAATCCTTTTTCTATGGTCCCATAGGCATTTCTACCATTTGGCATTTTAAAAAATTTATAATGTATATTCTTTAAAATTTCTGGTCTGTTTTTATAATATTCTTTTTCTCCTTTTAAATACTTATTGAACTCTTCTTTTTCATTCGAAGATAAATCTTCAAAAGAAATTTCTTGTACTTCTTTTGGAGGAGTATCTCCCATATAATCGTCTAAATAGGTCTCTATATAACCTTCAAAACTTACTAATTTACCAAAGCTATTTCTATATTTGGTTTGTAATTGTTTTTTTGATGACAATTCATTCTCAATTGTTCTTTCACTACAAGCACTATAAAAAAGCATACTCATCAATACAGGAATCAATACTAAATATTTTAGTTGATTTATGCTGTTGGATTGTTTTTTTGTAATCATCATAATTCGTTTTTTTAGATAAGAAGGTTTGTAAAATTGATTAACAAATGAAATATTTTCAACCTGAAAAAAATTGGATAGTAAACTATTTATATACGTTTCTTTGCTTTCTGATTTCGCGACAATAGCATCAGAAATATATTCGTGAACCAACGAAATTCGTTTTTGATACACATAAATCATAGGATTAAACCACATACTAATTTTGAGAAACTCAAAGTACAACAAATCAAAAGTGTGTTTTTGTTGGCTGTGAACCATTTCGTGTTGAATGATTTTTTCTTTTTGTGATTCTGGAATTTCTTTGCCCAAAAAAATATAATTGAAAAACGAAAAAGCTTTGTTTTGATTTGGAATCAAAATCAAAATAAAATTCGATTTTTTGATGGTTTCATGTTGTTTTATAAAACTTACAATTTGAAGGAATTTGAACAAAAATAACAGTGAGAAAAAAGCAACTCCAACCCAAAATAAAATAGTTACATAATTTACAGAATCAACCATTGTTGTTTCTTGAAACGTTCGTTGAATTGTTTTTTCTGGCGATAACACAATTTCAGGTAAAATAACTATAAATTCTTGTGAAACCGCTTTTTGAAAACTCGGAATTTTTATCAATGGAATTAAAAATGACAATAATGGTGTACTGATTAAATACCATCTGTTTTTACTGAAAAAGGTTTCTTTGCTCAGAAAGAAATCATACACAGCCAAAAATAATACCTGAAATAAAATGACTTGAAGAATGTAGTTTATCATAGCTTTTTTTTATTATTTTAAATTCAACTGACTACTGTTTACTGACTACTGTCTTTACTAATTTCTTTCATAATCGTTTCTAATTCAGCAATATCCATATCATTTTCTTTCATAAAAAAAGATACCATACTTTTGAATGATCCATCAAAATAGCCATTCATAATTTTATGCAAACTCTGATTGCTGTAAGTTTCTTTATCTACTAATGGATAATAATCATAGCCTCTGCCTTGAGGTTTGTGCGCCACAAATTCTTTGGTTTCTAAAATTCTGATGATAGTGGAAACAGTATTGTATGCTGGTTTTGGTTCGGGAAGTTTATCAATTACATCTTTTACTGAACCTGCCTGCAAATCCCACAAAACCTGCATAATCTCCTCTTCTGCTTTGGTCAATTGTTTCTTCATTTTACAACTAATGTTTTAGTTTGATTTGACAAATATAACTAAATATTTAGTTTAAACTAATTTTTTAGTTATTATTTTGAAGAAACTTAAAAAATCCAACTTAAAAACGCATGAGTTTCTCTCCTTTGGGAAGATTAAGATGGGCTTTTATTTAATTTCCAAAGATGTAAATTGAAAATTAGTACCATCAAACAAACCTTTGTCTGACAATTTTAATGAAG
>DAIUBY010000007.1:43041-52580 GCA_036846425.1 Polaribacter sp. | reverse complement strand
AAAAAAGAAAAAACCTCCACTAAAAAATCAGTGAAGGTTTTACAAAGAAAAAGTTGGATCATTAATCCAAATCCAAACGAATTCCTAAAGAAATATTGCGAGTATTGGTGTTTTGAAACAATGGATTCAAATCGTATTTCAAGTATAAACTTGTGGATTTATAACCTATATACGAACTAATTCCATAGTTCACTATGTTCATATTGAAGTTGTTTTTTTGCAATTCTGTGATGTCAACTCCATCCGAATTTCGGTATTCCAAATATTGTCTTGTTCCTAATTTTAAGCCTACAAAACCTCCTAAACCAATTCTGAAAGCATCATTTGTTCTGTCTAAAATTTTGCCATCTTTAGTGGTTTTGTTTTTTGATAAATCCCACTCCAAATGCATTGGAAAATTCATTTGCACATGACGCAATCTGCTTTCTGATAATGGCATTGAAAAGGTTTCAATATCTGTGAAATTTCCATTTTTTACATGATATTGGTTGTCTTCCAAACGCAAATTGTTCCATAAAAAAGACACTCCATATTTAAAATATAGTTGTGATGGATCTTTTGAAAAACGTGTTTTCCATGTCCAACCCAATTCGTAAAAACGAGATCTCCAAGATTCGTATTCTGAATCGTTTAAAGAATTTAACTGATTGTTTTCCAACACATTGTTAATTCCCATTGCAAACACAAATTGAGTAGTTGTTCTTCTGGTTTGTTTGTTTTTATAGTTCCATTTTCTCTCTTTTCGACGGTTTTTTTCATCTTCTTTGTCTGTAGAAACTTTTAAACGAAAGGTTTTATTTCCAATTGTAAATGTTTCATAATCGAAATCATCTCCAAAAATATCATCAACACTTGCAATTTTTCCATTGGTTTTGTCTTGTACCAATAATTGCAACAAACGCTCTTGTTCGCTTACTAATATTTCAATTTGTTTGGCATGATATGCTGCTGCTTCTTTTTTTTCAAGTGTCGCATTTTCATCAGAAATTTCACCTTTTTCGAGTTTTTTATCAATTTCAACAACTTTTGTTTTTAAAGAATCTTTTTGTTGTTTGGTAATAATTTCGATTCTTTTCGAGATTTTTGATACTTCTTTTTCGAAGGTTTTTTCTTGAGATTGGGCAACAGTTGTGCATAACAACACTAGTGTTAGTAGTATTCTTTTCATGGTTTTGGGTTTTTTAAATGATTGTTTTTAGTGAATTAAATGTAAGTTTTAGTCATTTCTTGTGGCAATTACACTGGCTATATCTTCGACTCTTTTTTTAAGAAATTGCATAAAATTATTTTTAAAATCTTCTTCATCAATAGATTTCTCAACTTCTGCTAAAATAATGTCAGGATTGAGTTTGATGTTTGATTGTTTAAGTTCTTTTTTGATAAAACGCAAAACATCTTCTCTGTCAACTTGGTATTTTGCGTAATACGCTTCCACTTCTTTTGGTGTATGAGTTACTGCATACAACAAATCTTCGCTATTGATTTTGATGGATGTTGAAGTTCCTGAAATTGTAATTTTTTCAGTATTTTTTGATGGATTTTTCACGATTTCAATTCCGTTTTCTAAAGATTCATCAACAGTTATTTTTGCCAAAGAATTTTCAGAATTGTTTATTTTAAACTCAGTATGTTGTTTTTTAAAATTTGATTTTTGAGTTGATGTTACTTTATCAGAAATGGTATTTTTTTGGATTTCTGTTTGTTGAACAATTGCATTTTCTGGTTGATTTTTATTGATTTTGTTTTCAAATGAATTGTTTACATCATTAGTGTCAATTGGTTGAATTACAATTTCTTGAGTTGGTTTTATTTCTGAATCTTTTGATAAAAATAAATTCACTCCTAAAGAAATTAACAATAAAATTCCTGCTGCAATACTACTGTAAAACAACCATGATTTTTTGGTATTTTTTGGTTGCTCATCCAATTGAACAGCCAAACGTTCCCAAGCTGAAGCTGAAGGTTGCAAGGTTCTGTTTTGCAACTTTTCGCGAATTGTGTTATCTATATTAGTTGGTTTCATTTGTGTAAATTGTATTTTTTAGCGATCACAAATGCAATCGGCTTTTTATTTATTGGTGTTTGCTTTCGTAAACTATTTGTTATTTCCGATTTCATAAGCTGTTTTATTCAATTTGTTATAATTTTCTTGCAATAGTTTTCGAGCTTTGAATAATTGTGATTTGGAAGTGCTTTCTGTAATTCCTAATTTTTCAGCAATTTCTGAATGTTTAAAACCCTCAATTGCATACAGATTAAAAACCACTTTATAGCCATCAGGCAACAAATCAATCAATTTTTGCAAATCTTCAACTGTTGTATTTTCCAAATTTTCAGTGGTTTCTGATTGATAAAGATCTGCATCTTCAAAAAAATCCAACTCGTTCTTTTTTCGTAAAAAAGTAATACAGGTATTCACCATAATTTTACGAATCCAACCTTCAAAACTTCCTTTATGTTCAAAATTCTTTAAATTGTTGAAAACCTTTAAAAATCCTTGCAACATCAAATCTTCTGCATGAAAAATATCTTTTACATATTGTCTGCAAACGCCCAACATTTTAGGAGAAAAACGCTCAAAAATCTCTTTTTGTGCTTCTCTATTATTGTCTATTGCTTTTTTGATGAGCAATTTTTCTTGACTGTGCAGTGTAATTATTTTCAACTTTTACTGTTTTTTGATGCCTTACATTTATAAAGACGACACAAGTTGCAAAAAGGTTGCCTGAAAAAAAAATTATTTTAAAAAAAGAGAAAATGATGTTGTTCTAATGACAACTTTGGACAGTTTCAACTGTTGAAGATAGGACTGGTTCTAGAGGTGAAATAAATGGAATTCCTAATTCCAAACCTCTTAAAATGAATAAAACTCCAATAAAAACGACCACAATTGGAATGGCTTTTTGAATGATGGTTCTAAAATTTCCTTTGGCAAAACTTCCAAAATAAACAACAGCAGTCATTAAAGGAATGGTTCCTAATCCAAATAAAAACATGTAAAATGCACCATAAATTGGTGATGACATTGTTAAAGCGCCCAAAATTGCCATATACACCAAACCACAAGGCAACAATCCGTTTAAAAATCCTAGCACAAAAAAAGTATCATTATTTTTATTTTTCAATTCGTTTCCTAAAGCATTTTTCACTTTGAAAACGAACTTATTGATGATTTTTGATAAAGGAACTTTAGCAGTAATTTTGGGAAAAATTACTAATAAAATCATTAAAATTCCTGTGATAATGGCAATTTGTTGTTGAAAACCAAATAAGAAAAATCCTTTTCCTAAATAGCCAAAAAGAATTCCCATCAAACTGTACGTGAATAATCTACCCAAATGATAACTGAGAATTTGAAAGAATTCTTTTACAGGATTTTCACGATCAACAGGCAACATAAATGCTATTGGACCACACATGCCAATGCAATGAAAACTGCCTACCAATCCAAAAATAACTGCTGATAAAAACATTAAAAATTGAGTTCTTGTTCTGTTAAATATTTCTTATTTTCATATTCCCATTCTACAGTGATGTTCCAACGACCATCTACTAAACGATTCTCAGGCACGAGCAAATAGTTTTCAGAAATTGAAATTGGCACTTCAAAATCTAATTGTTTATTAGATGGTCTGTATAGGAACACTTTGCCTTTTATTTTTTTGTAATCAATGTTTTTGGGGAAATAGATGAATAATCCTTCATCATTTTTGATTGCATTGACTTTGTCTACAAAATCTTGGGAGTTTTTGGTTGCTTCAATTCGATCTTGAAACTCCAATTCTTTTTGATAGTATTTTTCGGTAACCAAATCATGATTGTAATTTTTATCAATACTCATAGAAATCACAAAATATAGGATAAATCCAATAAATGCTATAAATGACACTACAATTCCTGTTCCCCAATTAAATTTCATAATTTTATTTTTTAGCGATAACTTCTTGGTCCTAAGAAGTTTGTTGTTGTTATTTCAATTAATTTTCCTTTGCTATAAACACCAATTTTTACATCTACTTTATCTTTTTTCAATTCAGAAGAATGCAGTTCAATAAACAATGTTCCTTGAGATAAACCTTGAGCTGGGATTGAAAAATTTCGATTCGAAACTACTTTGATAATTCCTTTTTGTGAAATTAATTTATAGCTGACATCTTCAATTTTATGAGTTGTTTTATTGATGATTTTATAGGTGTAAACATTGCTAATCATGTTGTTTTCTTTCTGTTGATATAATTGTCCTGGCAATCGTAAAATAGTGGCTTCCACATCATTTCTCAAGAAAAGCATTCCAATTAAAATACCCACTAAAATGAATAAAACAGCAGCATATCCTTTCATTCGAGCTGTGAATTTGAAAGGTTCTTTTTTGGCAATATTATCTTCACTTGCATAACGAATCAATCCTTTTGGAAGATGAATACTTTCCATGATATGATCACATTCATCAATACAAGCAGTGCAATTTACACACTCTAATTGTGTTCCATTTCTGATGTCAATGCCTGTTGGACACACAACTACACATTGTTTACAATCTATACAATCGCCTTTTCCTGCAGCGTTTCTGTCTTCGCCTTTTCTGAAAATTGACCTTCCCTTAAATCCTTCACCACGTTTGTAATCGTAAGCAACATTGATGGTTTTGTTGTCTAACAAAACACCTTGTAATCTTCCATAAGGACATGCAATAATGCAAACTTGCTCACGAAACCAAGCGAAAATAAAGTAGAAAACACTTGTGAAAATCAATAATGACAGTAAAGTTCGAATATTGTCAAGTGGATTGCCTGAAATATAGCTTATCAAAGTATCTCCCCCAATAAGATAAGCCAAAAAAACATTGGCAATCAAAAATGAAATGACAAAGAATAGGAACCATTTCAACAGGCGTTTTCTTATTTTTTCGGCATTCCAAGGCTGTCTGTCCAAACGCATTTGTTTTCCACGATCACCATCAATCCAATACTCAATTTTTCGAAAAACCATTTCCATAAAAATGGTTTGAGGACAAATCCATCCACAAAAAATTCGACCAAAAGCGACCGTAAATAAAATGACAAACACCACTCCAACAATCATTGAAATGACCAATAAATGAAAATCTTGTGGCCAAAAAGGAAATCCGAAAATATTGAATTTACGTTCTAAAACATTAAACAATAAAAACTGATTGCCATTAATTTTTATAAATGGTGCAGAAAGTAATATCAGTAATAAAAAATAACTGACAAATGATCTGTATTTATAAAATCGTCCACTTGGTTTTTTTGGGAACACCCAAGAACGCTTGCCTTCTGTATTTACAGTTGCAATACTATCTCTAAATTGTTCTTTATCAGATGTTTCCATTTATTGTTTTAAAAAACTATTTGTTATTCTTCAACCCAAATTTCTCCTTCAGCAGGTTTTCCAGCTGCTGGAGTAGTTCCTTGCATTGACAGAACATAACTTGCTACTTTAGCAATATCTTCTGGTTTCAGGGTTTTGTCCCAAGCAATCATTCCTTTTCCAGCTCTACCTCCATTAACAAGTGTATTGACTACATTTTTAATGCCTCCACCTAAAATCCAATATTCATCAGTAAGATTTGGTCCAATTCCTCCTCCACCATCAGCCAAGTGACAAGAAGCACAATTTAAATTAAAAACTGCTTTTCCTCTTTTTAAATCAGCTTCTGCAGTTAGTAGTGTTACGTTTTCAAGATTGAATAAATCAGGAGTTGTTGCTCTGAATTTTTCAACTTCCTTTTGCGCCTCAGCAACAGCTTTGCTATACTCTACTGCTTGAGAGTCTCCATCAAGAACATGATATCTTACCAAATAAACTACTCCAAAAATGATAGTTGCATAAAACATATATACCCACCAAGGAGGCAATGAATTGTCTAATTCTTTGATGCCATCGTAATTATGATCAAGAACAATTTCGTGTTCTTCTTCAATATCTTTTGCTTTTGTCCATGATTTTAGCAAACTGCTATACCAAGCTTCTGTAATTTCTGGAACAACTCCATCTTTTTCATTCTGCAATTCTTTGGCTCTCTGAATTGCCATAATATTGACAATTTCTTTCAAAATTATGACCAACACAAAGCCTATCAATGCTAACCAAACTAATGGATTTTCATACAAATCGAATGGATTTTTATAGACCATAAATGATTTTGCAAGCGCTAAAAAAGTAACAATTACAAAAATTATATATACTGTTGATTGAAAATATTTTTTCATTTTTACTGATTTTTTTAGTTTTCTAAAGGCAAGTTACTTACCGTTTTTATATACTCTTTTTTTGCTGTAAAGACCCACCAAAACAATAAAACAAAAAAAGTGAAGAATATTAGTAATGATATCAGAGGATAAATTTCGATTCCAGTGATACTTTCCATATGGTTTTTTATAAATTTTAACATGAGCTTATTTTTTAGAAATTTGTTCGTCTTTTACTTTAATATTTGTTCCCAAACGTTGGATATAGGCAATGATAGCAACGATTTCTCGATCTTTCATTTCTACAAATTCCAATCCATTATCTTTAGCATACTTTTTATCAGCTTCATAATTTTTTACAAAATCAGGATCTTGATACAAGTTTTCTTCAATCATTTTTCCTTGCTGATTCATAGCTGCTAGAGCGTATGTGATTTCTTCTTCTGTATAAGGAACCCCTAAAGAAACCATAACTCGCATTTTATTTTGTGTATCAGACTTATCCAATTTGTTACTAATCAACCATTTATATGAAGGCATAATAGAACCTGGAGAAGTACTTTGTGGATCGTACATGTGATTCAAATGCCAACTGTCAGAATATTTTTGTCCAACTCTGTGCAAATCAGGTCCTGTACGTTTTGAACCCCATAAAAATGGATGATCATACACAAATTCTCCTGCTTTTGAATATTCGCCATAACGTTCAACTTCACTTCTAAAAGGACGAATCATTTGAGAATGACAACCTACACAACCTTCTCTGATGTATAAATCACGACCTTCCAATTCTAAGGGAGTATATGGTTTTACACTACTAATAGTTGGAATATTTGATTTCACTAATAATGTTGGAACGATTTGAACAATTCCTCCAATCAAAATAGCAATGGTTGCATAAATGGTTAATTTTACAGGTTTACGTTCTAACCAAGTGTGATATCCTTCGCCTTTTGTTCTGTGAGAAGGAACTTTTGTCAATGCAACAGCTTCTGCTAATTCGTCTGTAACTTCACTTCCTGAGCGAACTGTTTTTACAATATTATACAACATCACAATTGCTCCAAGAATGTACATACTTCCACCAATAGCACGCATCCAATACATTGGAATAATTTCGTTGACAGTTTCCAAGAAATTTCCGTAAGTCAATGTTCCATCAGGATTGAATTGTTTCCACATAGAAGCTTGGACAAATCCTGCAACATACATTGGCAATGTGTATATAATAATCCCCAAAGTTCCAATCCAAAAATGCACGTTTGCTAAGGCAACTGAATATAAATTTGTTTTAAATAACCTAGGAACCATCCAATATAACATCCCAAAAGTCAAAAATCCATTCCAAGCTAAAGCGCCAACGTGAACGTGAGCAATAATCCAATCTGAGAAATGTGCAATAGCGTTTACATTTTTTAAAGAAAGCATTGGACCTTCAAAAGTTGCCATTCCATAACCTGTAATTGCTACTACCATGAATTTTAAAACAGGATCTACTCTGACCTTATCCCAAGCACCTCTTAATGTTAGCAAACCATTAATCATACCTCCCCAAGATGGAGCAATCAACATTACTGAAAATGCAACTCCTAAGTTTTGAGCCCAATCTGGTAAAGAAGTATACAATAAATGATGAGGTCCTGCCCAAATGTAAATGAAGATTAAAGACCAAAAATGCACGATAGACAATCTGTAAGAATAAACTGGTCTGTTAGCAACTTTTGGAACAAAATAATACATCAATCCTAAAAATGGAGTGGTTAAGAAAAAAGCAACTGCATTATGTCCATACCACCACTGAACTAGAGCATCTTGCACTCCTGCATACACAGAATATGATTTTAAAAAACTTACAGGAAGTGCTAAACTATTAAAAATATGAAGCACAGCAACTGTTACAAAAGTTGCCAAATAAAACCAAATTGCTACATACAAATGGCGCTGTCTTCGCTGTAAAATTGTCCAAATCATATTTGCTCCAAATGCAACCCAAACTAATGCAATTGCAATATCAATTGGCCATTCTAATTCTGCATATTCTTTGGATGTTGTTATTCCTAAAGGCAATGTAATTGCAGCTGCAACAATAATTAATTGCCAACCCCAAAAATTGAAATTGCTTAAAAAATTACTTGCCATTCTTGCTTTTAACAAACGTTGCAAGGAATAATAAACTCCCGCAAAAATGGCATTTCCTACAAATGCAAAAATCACAGCATTTGTGTGTAATGGTCTTAATCGTCCAAAACTCAGCCATGAAATTCCATCAGTAAGATTTGGAAATAAAAACATAAAAGCTAAAAGTAATCCAACAGAAAAACCCACTATTCCCCATAGTAATGTTGCGTAGATAAACTTTTTAACGATCTTATTGTCATAATAAAATTGTTGCATCTCCATAAATTTAAATATTAGTTTTTGGTTATTTTTTGGTTTTTACTATCTCATCATCAAACAACATTCTGACAGAAGGCGTGTATGTATCATCATATTGCCCTTTTTTTACGGCGTAAATAAATACGATTAAAAAAATTAATGCAACTAAAATACTTAGTGAAAGTAGAAGGTAAATTACGCTCATATCTTGCCTGATAATTTGATGCTTCAAAAATACCTTTGATTATTTTCTAAAAACATGACAAATGTCATGAAGTAGTTTTTTTTGAAAATAAATTAAAATAGAAAAATAAAATAAATAAAAAACCTAAATCGTTTGTGAAAACAGTTTTTCTTGAGGAAGCTTTTGCTGTAATTTTTCATCAAAAGCCATGCAAATATTTCTTACAAATGGACGTGCGTGTTCAGGGATTTCAAGCGAATTTTCTTTTATGATGACCAAACCATCATTTTCTAATTCTTTTAGCAATGACAAATGAAAATCAATATTTTCAATAAATGTTGCTTTTTCAGCCCATGAAGTTTCGAATTTACACATCATATTTAGAATATGTTTACGAATTTTCAAATCATCTTTGGTTAAAATATGACCTCTAAAAACAGGAATTTCGCCCTCAGAAACCAATTGTTGATATTCCTTTACAGATTTTACATTTTGAGCAAAAGCACCCCAAGAATCAGAAATTGCTGACATTCCTAAACCAATCATTAATTGTGTTTTATTGGATGTATAACCCATAAAATTTCTATGTAATGTTTGATTTTGGGTCGCTAAAAACAATGAGTCTGTTTTCAAAGCAAAATGATCCATGCCTATCTCTTCGTAACCAAAATCGGCAAAAAGTTGTTTTCCTATTTCATATAAACTTCTTTTTTCCTCATCTTTTGGTAAATCTTGCTCATCAAAACCACGTTGTCCAACACCTTTTA
>DAIUBY010000007.1:26393-42941 GCA_036846425.1 Polaribacter sp. | reverse complement strand
GCTTCAGTAGTATTGTTTGGATGACCTTCAAAACTGAATTCGGCATTTGAATGTTTTACGGAATTCTTAAAAATTCCTTCCATCAAAAAACGTAAATTATCTTCAGAAAAAAAAGTAGGAGTTCCTCCTCCTAAGTGTAATTCTTTAATGATGGGTTTTTCATCAAACAAATTCAAATATAATTCCCATTCTTTTAAAACTGATGTTAAATACTCCTCTTCTACTTCATGACGCTTTGTAATATGCTTGTGACAGGCACAAAACGTGCATAAGCTCTCGCAAAAAGGCAAATGAATATACACACTTATACCTTCAGATTGATTACTTTCTATGAACGATTTTTGAAAATTTTCAAGCCATTTTTCTTTTGAAAATCCAGTATTATCCCAAAAAGGAACTGTTGGATAACTAGTATATCTTGGTCCAGGAATATTGTATTTTTGGATAAGTGATTTCATAATTTATAATGCCAATTCAATAGCAATTTCAATCATTTCATGAAATGTTTGTTCACGTTCATCAGCAGTTGTTCTTTCTTTGGTTACCAAATTATCAGAAATTGTTAGGATAGAAAGTGCATTTACACCATGTTTTGCAGCTACAGTGTACAAACCAGAAGTCTCCATTTCCACACACAAAACACCATATTCTGCCCATTTTTTATAAGAATCAAATTCATCAGCGTAAAATTCATCCGAACTTAAAATGCCACCAGCTTTTACTGGAATATTTTTCATTTTCGCTATTTCAATAGCTTTTTGAAACAATTCAAAACTTGCAGTTGGCGCAAAATCTGCTCCATTAAAACGAATAGTATTCAATCCAGAATTTGTGGAAGCTGCCATTGCAATAACAATATCACGAATTTTTATATCTTTTTGATACGAACCTGCAGAACCAACTCTGATTAGGTTTTTTACTCCATATTCCGTAATCAATTCATGACAATAAATTAAGGTTGATGGAATGCCCATTCCTGTTCCTTGAACAGATATTTTTTTTCCTTTATAAGTCCCAGTAAAACCCAACATTCCACGAACATCATTGTATAAAAAAACGTCGTTTAAAAACGTTTCTGCAATCCATTTTGCTCTCATTGGATCTCCAGGCAATAACACAGTTTCTGCAATTTGACCACTTTTTGCTTCAATATGAACACTCATAATTCTAGATTTTTTTTCCGACTAAATTAGTACTAATTGTTGTAAAAACTACAATACTGATGGAACTTAATGGCATTAAAATAGCTGCAATTACAGGCATTAATTGACCTGTAACTGCAAAATACAATCCAACAAGATTGTAACAAAGTGACAATAAAAAACTGTATTTGATAATCTTGATAGCTTTTTTTGAAGCCCATAAAAATCGATCAATTTGTTGAAATTGACTAGCGTCTAAAATGGCATCACATGCAGGCGAAAATACATTGATATTTTCTGACAAAGCTATTCCAACATCACTTTTTGCTAATGCTCCAGCATCATTCAAACCATCTCCAATCATGGCTACTTTTTTATGTTGAGACTGAAAATCAGCTACAATTTGTAATTTATCTTCTGGATTTTTATTAAATAGTAATGTGGTATTGTTTGGTAAATTTTCTGATAAAAATTCTTTTTCACCACTATTATCTCCTGAAACTACTGCCAAATCAAAACTATTTTTTAAAGATTCAAACAATTGTTTTAACCCTTTTCTGTAAGAATTTTTGATAGTAAATTTTCCTTTATATTCATTATCAAAACTTACGTAAATAGCAGTATCCAATGAATTATTATCTTGAGTATTTGTTACAAATGACGCTGAACCCAATTTCATAGATTTTTCGTTGTAAAATACTTCAATTCCTTTTCCTACAATTTCATTAAAATGGATTATTGTAAGCGTTTTTACATCTGAAAAATAAGTGTACAAAGTTCTACTCAATGGATGATTTGAAGCTCTTAACGAACTTTTTACAAGTTCTTTTTCTTCTTCATTTAAAGGAATTCCTGAGTAATAAATTGAACTTTCTTTGGAAGTTGTTAAGGTTCCAGTTTTATCAAAAATGATGGAATTTATGGTTGCCAATTGTTCTATAACAGTTGCATTTTTAAGATAAAATTTCTTTTTCCCAAAAATGCGCAACAAATTTCCTAATGTAAATGGAGCAGCCAACGCAATTGCACAAGGACAGGCAATAATTAACACTGCAGTAAAAACATTTAGCGCTTTTGAAACGTCAAAAAACAACCAAAAAGAAGTAGCTAAAAAAGCAACTGTAATCACAAAAATGGTAAAATTTTTACTGATTTGATCCGTAATATTTTTGAATTGAGAAGTTTTGTCTTTTGAAAAAACATCATTGCTCCATAACTGTGTTAAATAACTTTGCGAAACAGAAGCCAAAACTTCCATTTCCAAAATTCCTGATAATTGTTTGCCACCTGCAAATAATTTATCACCCGATTTTTTTGAAACAGGAACTGCTTCTCCAGTTACAAAACTATAATCAATTTGGGCATTTCCATTGATTAAAATTCCATCAACAGGAATCAATTCTTGATTCCGAATCAACAATCTGTCGCCTTTTTTAACTTCATAAATTTGAATATTTTCTTCTTTTCCATCAGCTAAAATTTTAGTAACCGCAATTGGAAAATACGATTTAAAATCGCGTTCAAAAGACAAAAAATTATAGGTTTTTTGTTGAAAAAATTTCCCTAGTAATAAAAAGAAAACCAATCCAGTCAAACTATCAAAAAAACCAGTTCCTAAATCGAATAAAATTTCGACAAAACTTCTGATAAATAACACTGCAATTCCCAAAGCAATTGGCACATCAATATTTAATATTTTAGATTTCAAGCCTTTATAAGCTGCAATAAAATAGCCATTTCCTGAATAAAAAACCACAGGGACTGAAAATGCAAACATCAACCAACGAAATATATTTTTGTATTGGTCTAACCAAAATTCTGACACTTCAAAATATTCTGGAAAAGATAAAAACATCACATTTCCAAAAGCAAAACCTGCAATTCCGAGTTTATAAATCAAACTTCTGTCAACTGCTTTTTTTCCTGATTCATAATCTTCTAAACTAATATAAGGCTCATAACCTATTGAACTTAAAAGTATTACAATTTCTTTTAAAGAAATTTCTTTGGAATTAAAAGTGATTCTAACTGTTTTTTTTGGAAAATCAACTTGTGAAGAAGTAATTTTAATATTTAATTTATGTAAGTTTTCCAAAACCCAAATACAAGAACTACAATGAATATGTGGAATAAAAAGTGTGATAATTTGAGTAGTTTCATCATCAAATTCTAACAATTTTTCAGCAATTTTTGGATTGTCTAAAAAATCGTATTTTCCCTTTATTTCATTGGGAATTGCTCCAGGATTGTCTTGAAAATCATAATAGCACGTCAATTCATTCTCAGAAAAAATTTCATAAACAGTTTTGCAACCATTACAACAAAAGTTTTTTCCATCTTTCTGAATGTCAGTATCATTACAAGAATCTCCACAATGATAACAATGTGTAGTGTTCATATTTGCTCGTTTGCCGATTGCAAATTTCTAAAATGAAATAGAATAAAAACATGATTTTTATCACATTTTCTGTATCTTTGAAATGGCACAAAAACATAAAATTCATGAGCAAATGTGAGCAATGTATTGTACGTCAGCTCAATTCTTTAAAGCATCTTTCGAAAGACGATTTAATGAGAATGTCTAACTGTAAAACTTCAAAAATCATCAAAAAAGGGGAATCTATTTTTGAAGAAGGTGAGTATTTGAATGGTGTTTATTGTATTAAAGATGGCGTTTGTAAGGTTTCCAAAATGAGTGAAAATGGCAAAAATCAAATTGTAAATTTGGTTAAAAAAGGAGATTTATTAGGAGAAAGAAGTTTGATTTCTGAGGAAGTTTCCAATTTAAGTGCCATTGCTTTGGAAGACATGGAAGTGTGTTTTATTCCTAGAGACGAAATTGTAAGAGACTTAGAGAAAAATCCGAATTTTACAATGGATGTGTTAAAAACAATGGCAATTACGCTAAAAAATGCGGATAATTTGATTGTTGATATGGCGCAAAAAAGTGTAAAACAACGCTTGGCTGAGACGTTAATAAACCTTGAAAAAAAGTTTGGAGTTAGCGATTTAGGCACTATTGATATTCAACTTTCTAGAGAAGATATTGCTAGTATTATTGGGACTGCAACAGAATCTTGCATTCGTTTGTTATCAGAATTTAAGAAAAGTAAATACATTGATTTTCAAGGAAAAAACATCATTATTACAAATAAAAATGAATTAGAAAAAATTGCTAACGGGTTTTAGAATCCAAGTTTTTCTAATGTTTTTTTTCGTTGAATTTTTCCTGAAGCTGTTTCTTCAAAATTACTTACTCTATAAATTTCTTTAGGAATTTCGAATTTTGAAATGATTTTCAAAGCTTTTATTTTTAGAAGCAATTCCGTTTTGTAAAAATTTTCGTTTTCAATTTTCCCCTTTGATTCTATCAACAAAATCAATTTTTCACCCAATTTTTCATCAGGAATTCCTGTTACAAAAAAACGATTTTCTATCAATTTTGATAATTTTTCTTCAATAATTTCTGGTTGCAATTTAATTCCACCAGAATTGATGATATTGTCAAATCTCCCTAAGATTTCAAACTTGTTTTTGGAAACCAATTGAACAATATCATTTGTAAAAATCACATTTTCAGAAATGTTTTTTGCATCAATGACCAAACAATTTCTATTGTCTTTGTAAATGAAAACATTGGGTAAAACCTCGTAAAAAGTTGGCGTTTTCTTGGAATGATTTAGTTTTTTTACTGCAATATGTGTAATGGTTTCTGTCATTCCATAAGTTGCAAAAATCTTAGAATCAATACGTTGCAACTTTTCTTGAAGAGTATGTGAAACTGCTCCACCACCAACAATGATTTTTTCAATTAAATGCAAATTTTCTAAAGAATTTTCCAATTGCAATGGAATCATTGCCGAAAAATCATAGTTTTTTGAAATATCTTGCAAAGGTTGTGTACTTGCTTCCACAAAATCTAAATGCCAACCCAAAGTGAGCGCACGAATCAGCATCATTTTTCCTGCAATATATTGCATTGGCAAACAAAGTAATGCTGTTGTATTTTGTGGTAAATTGAAAAAAGTTGCAGTTGCAATTGCAGAATTTTTCATGAATTTCTTTTGAAGTTCAATGGTTTTTGGAGTTCCAGTTGAACCTGAAGTTTGTACAAAAATTATGGGATTATCAGAAAACCAATCCTTCAAAAAAGTATGAATTTCAGCCGAGATTTTTGATGAAAATTCTAATAATTCATTTTCAGAATTGAATGAAACTCCATTGAGTTGAAATGCTTTATGAAATGAATTGATCATCAAAAATGAATTCAAAAAACTTAGTTTCCACTTATTATTTCAGGTTTTTCAATTTTTCCTGTCAACTTTTCTTTCCAATTTGACCAGCCATATTTTTTTGAAAAAACAAACAATAAAGCAGGGAAAATTACAAAAACAGGAAGATACACATCCAATCCTAAAGCTGGTGCAGAAACATCAATCAAAATTGAATTTGTTTGAAAAGCTGTCCAATTTGCAGTTACCAATAAAGCCGTAATCAAGTTATTTGCCGCGTGAAAACCTAAAGCCAATTCTAATCCTTCATCCATCAACGTGATAATTCCAAGAAATAACCCTGTTCCTATGTAATATACCAAAATTCCATACCCTAATTTTTCAACTTCTGGATTTGCAATGTGCAACAATCCAAAAACAAGTGATGTAAAAATCAATGGAAACCATCTATTTTTTACAGCAATTCCAATGCCTTGCATCAAATATCCTCTGAATAAATATTCTTCGAAACTGGTTTGCAATGGAATCAATAAAACACCAATTAACAACAAATATAAAAAGGGTTCTAGTTGAAAATTTAGTACATAATTTTCAGGAGAAACTTTATAATCAATAAAAATAAACAATGTTGTAATAAATCCCCAAAGTAAAAAAGCAAAAAGAACACGTTTCCAATCTACTTTTTTTCTGGAGGTTGTTAAGGTTCTAATTCGCTGATTATGAACATATTTAACCCAAAAAAGCAAACCTCCTAAACCGATTACAAAAGGAACTAAATTTTCAAATAAAACTCTATTAGAACCCTTTTGTGCAATTTGATCTTTCATTAGTTGGTTATAATCAAAATCCTTTAACAGGAAAATGATTAAAAAATTCAATCCCATAAATCCGAAAAAAAGAGTGGAAAATACAAGGTATTTCCACATGCCTAATTTTCCTGTAAAAGCTTGCTGTATATAATTCATTTTTAAAGATTAAAATTCCAGTTTTTAGATGTATTGTAATGCAATTGTCCATTTTTAATTTCTAGCGGACTTTCAAAATTATTGGTAAATAAACTACCTGTTCCTAAACCTTGAGGCAATGGATTTTTCAAATGATACGTAAATTGCGCAATTGCATTCAACCCAACATTGCTTTCCAAAGCAGACGTAATCCACCAACCACAATTATTTTGTTCTGCTAAAGTAATCCATTCTAAACTATTTGCAAAACCACCTAATAAACTTGGTTTTAAAATGATAAATTGAGGTTGAATCATCTGCAATAATTCTTGTTTTTTCACTTGAGAAAAAACGCCAATCAATTCTTCATCCAAAGCAATTGGAACAGGCGTTTTTGAACATAAGTCAGCCATTTGCTCAATTTGTCCTTGCTGTATAGGTTGCTCAATAGAATGAATTTCTAAATTGGCTAATTTTTCTAATTTTTCAAGTGCATCATTGGGTTTAAAAGCACCATTTGCATCCACTCTCAATACAATTTCTTTGGATGAAAATTCTTTTCTGATAGATGATAATAAAGCCAATTCAGTCTCAAAATCAATCGCACCAATTTTCATTTTAATGCATGAAAAACCTGTTGCCAATTTTTCTTTGATTTGAGTTTTCATAAAATTTTTATCTCCCATCCAAATCAAACCATTAATGTTGATTGCATCTTTTCCTTGGGTAAATTTTGTTGGAAATAACTCAAAAGAAGTTTGACTTTTTAATGATAAAAAAGCTTGTTCTAATCCAAATTGAATGGATGGAAACTGAACCAATTCTTGCAATAAAATATCCAAACCTAAATGAATATTTTCACAAACCCAGTGTAATTTTTCTTCATAATTTGGAACATCATCAAAACTCAAACCTCTAAAAAGACCTGTTTCACCAATACCAACTTTGTCATTTTGCTTTAAAATGACGAACCAAGTTTCTTTGGTTTTTAAAATTCCACGTGATGTTCCACTTGGATTTTTAAAATTGAGAATGTATTTGATGTAACGTGCAGAAATCATTTTGAAAATTTATTTCTCCATAAAAGCTTTAAAATTAGCTAAATAAGATGAATCCTGATTTTTAAAAGTGTTTTTGAAATATGGAAATAAACATGCCATTATGTAAGAATCACTTCTGCAAGTTGCATGTAATGTAATGTTTGTCAAACCATTAACTTCCGTAAAAATGTAATCATTTGTTTTTAACATGTTTTGCGCATTGTGAAAAAGTGTCAATTTTTTGTTAGGTACATACGCCATAACTTTTTCTGAAATCATCATTTTTTGACCTTTATTTTCAATCAATAATTGATATTCACTACCTGTTTTTCCAATATTTTCATTAACAACTTCCACAGATTGAATTTCAGGAATCCATTTTTGTTTGTTTTCAATTGTATTGAAAGCTTCAAAAACTTGATTAATTGGTTTATCTACAGCAATTTGAACTGTATAACTTGTTTCTTTTATAAATGCTCCTGTTGCAAAAAATACAAGAACAATTATGGAAATAATTCCTAAAATAATTTTAACTTTTTTCATTGTTTGTGTTTTCTATTACGCCATTTTTTTTTTAGTGAAAAAATTTTTTGAGAAAGAAATATATAAGGTCAATCAAAAAAATGGTTGCAATATTTTTCATAAAATTAGTTTATAAAGAGTTTACAATTCCAAAAATGATAGCAAATAAAAAAGTGCTCAATGCTACTTTTTTTAGTTCACTATCCAACTCAGAAAGCTGTTTATTTTTGGCTACTGTAACCAAATTTTTCATTAAAGGAATAAATGCTATCAAAAACAAAAATTGCACGATGGATGAAAAGTTTAAAATTACAAAAATTGAGCTTGCTAACAAAGCACCAAAAATCAGAAAATAATGATATTTTTTTGCGTTTTGGATGCCTAACTTTACAACTAATGTGTTTTTTTGATTGATTTTATCTTGCTCAAAATCACGTAAATTATTCAAATTTAACACTGCTGTGCTTAACAAACCAACAGCAATTGCTGGTAAAAAAATCAAAAAATTGAGTTGTTTTGTATATAAAAAATAACTTCCAACAACACTTAATAATCCAAAAAAAAGAAAAACAAAAACGTCTCCAAAACCACTATAACCATAAGCAGATTTTCCAACTGTATATTTGATTGCAGCAATTATAGATGCAATTCCTAAGAAAAAAAACAAAATTGCATATCCAAAATTCTCTTTTCCAAAAGCAATAAAAATCAATATAAGAGCAATAATTAACGTAATTATTGTAGTAAAAATCATGGCATTTTTCATCTGTTTTGGAGTAATTGCTCCAGAAGCCACCATTCTTGCTTCACCAGTTCTATTTTTATCTGAACCTTTAATTCCATCACCATAATCATTTGCAAAATTGGACAAAACTTGAAAACCAATAGTTGTTAAAATCGCTAGCCAGAAAATAGAAGATGTTGCAATTAAAGAAGTTGCCTCTTGGCTTCCTAAAAAACTACCCACAATAATTCCAGAAACAGACAATGGCAATGTTCGTAAACGTGCTGCTTTAATAAAACTTTTAATCATTAAGAAAATTTGTTTCGATTCAAATTTTATGTATGAGAATATTCGAAACTAAAATTATAAATTATTCGCTTCAGCAATCAATTCAGCAATGTCTTTTACTACAATTTCAGCTTCTTTTTCTTTGAACTTTACACCATCAGCCATCATCGTTTTGCAATAAGGACAGCCTGTTGCAATGATTTGTGGATTGGTTTCTAAAGCATCTTCTGTACGTAACACATTAACTTCTTTTTCGCCTTTTTCTGCATCTTTAAACATTTGAGCACCTCCTGCTCCACAACATAATGCAGTTGATTTATGACGTTTCATTTCTGTTAGGTTTACACCTAATTTTCTGATAATTTCACGAGGAGATTCGTACTCATCATTGGCTCTTCCTAAATAACAAGGATCATGAAATGTAAGTCTTTTTCCTTTTAAAGTTGCGTCATTAATTTGAAGGCGATTTTCTGAAAGTAATTTTTGAATGAATTGCGTGTGATGAAAAACCTGATATTTTCCGCCTAAACTAGGATATTCATTTTTCAATGTATTGAATGAATGTGGATCGCATGTAACAATAGTTTTTACTTCATACCCATTCAAAATTTCAATATTCATCAAAGCTTGCATTTGAAATAAAAATTCATTTCCGGCTCTTTTTGCAGCATCACCTGTTGAAGATTCTTCAGTTCCTAAAACTGCAAAATCTACGTTTGCTTGGTGTAAAATTTTCACAAAAGCTCTTGATATTTTTTTAGCTTTATCATCATAACTTCCAGCAGCGCCAACCCAAAACAACACTTCTGGTTGCTTGCCTTGTGCCATCATTTCTGCCATTGTTGGAACGGTTATAGTCATTAGTCTTTAGTCTTTAGTCTTTAGTTAGTAGTAATGATAGTTATTATATTGTTTTATTGTTACATTAATTCATTGCTACATTAATCCTCATTCACCCAATTCAATCTGTCTTGTTGATTGTATTGCCAAGGTGCGCCATTATTTTCGATGTTGGTCATCATCATATTTAATGATTGCGGAGCTGCACTTTGTTCCATTACTAAATACCTTCTCATATCCATAATTATTGATAAAGGATCAATATTTACAGGACATTCTTCCACGCAAGCATTGCAACTTGTACAAGCCCATAATTCTTCTGGAGTAATGTAATTGTTTAAAAGTTGTTTTCCATCATCTTTAAAAATCCCTCCATTTGTATCGATATTTTTTCCAACTTCTTCCAAACGATCTCTAGTATCCATCATGATTTTTCTAGGAGATAATTTTTTTCCAGTCAAATTTGCTGGACAAGAAGATGTGCATCTTCCACATTCTGTACAAGTGTAAGCGTTTAGTAATTGTACCCAACTTAAATCCGTAACATCAGCCGCCCCAAACTTTTCAGGTGCTTGATTTTCAATGCTTTCTACTGAATTTGCATAAGGATCAGCTGAAGGATCTAGCATTAATTTGACTTCTTTAGTAACAGATTCTAAATTGGTGAATTGTCCTTTTGGATTCAAATTGGCAAAATACGTGTTTGGAAATGCCAATAAAATATGCAAATGTTTTGAATAGTATAAATAATTTAAGAAAATTAAAATTCCTAAAATATGAATCCACCAAGCTGTTCTTTCAATAATATGAAGAGTTTCAGCAGAAAAACCATCAAAAATTGGCACTAAAAACTGACTAATTGTATTTCCAATTCCTGCTTCTTGAAAAGCAACATCAGTTGCGTTCATGGTTAAAAATAACGTCATCAACACTACTTCAAAATAGAGAATGTAATTTCCATCATTTTTTGGCCAACCTTTCATTTCAGCGCTTAAAAAGCGTTTTATTTTCACTACATTTCTTCTTGTCCAAAAAACAAAAACTGCCAATAAAACAAGGACTGCTAAAACTTCGAAAGTTCCGATTAAAAACCCGTATAAATTAGCTCCTAAAACACCTTGAAAAAGTCTGTGCGTTCCAAAAAGTCCGTCAATAATGATTTCTAAAACTTCAATATTGATAATGATAAATCCAATGTAAACCACCAAATGCAACAAACCAGAAATTGGTCTTCTCACCATTTTTGTTTGCCCAAAAGCAATTTTAAGCATGTTTTTGAAACGTGCTGATTTGTTATCTGTTCTGTTTACTGATTTTCCTAAACGAATATTTCTAAGAAATTTGCGAACATTTATCGCAAAAAAACCAATGCCTATTGCAAGTGCAAGCGCAAATAAAATATTTGGTAAATACTGCATGTAGTTATTTTTAAAATATTAACTTATTGTTTAACTTCCTCTTCTTTAACTTCTGGTTTATAAGGAGTTGCCTTTTTACCAAATAATGAAAAATGCACAAATCGTTTTGGATTCAACTTCATTTCACGCAATAATTCTTCTAACTCTTGAGTCATTTCTGTCAGGTTTGTGTACAAAGCATCATCATTCATTAATTTTCCTGCAGTTCCTTTTCCATTGTTTATTCCATCAAGAATTTTATTGATTGATGTTAACGAATATTCTGCTTTTCTCATTATTTCGCCCAAATTTGAATTTGCCAAAGTATCTGTAACTTTTGACAAATTTTGGGTAATTTGATTCGTGTTTTTAATTGTTTGATTCAAATTGGAAGCGTTCGCATCTAAAATAGTTCTTACAGAAGCAATTGTTGTTCTTAAATCGATAATTGCGAGTTCCATTTCCGTAAAAGAATTTTGGATGCTAATCATTGTTTTTTTATCTAATAAATTGTTGAAATTTTTAAAAGAATTATCAGCACTTACCAAAACACGCTCTAATTTGATTTGAATTGGATCTAATCTTGCCCCAATTGATGAAAATAAACCTTCCTCAACTTCGCCTTTTAAATAATCACCATCTTTTGCATTTTCGCCTTCATAACTTGGAATCAATACTAAATTTGAACCTGACAATGGATTTGGAGAATATATTTTTACAATACTATTTTTGGAAAAATTAAAATTATTATCCAATGAAAATTTCACCAACATTTGACCTTTTCTTTTTGGATCTGGATTGAAATCAATTTCGTCAACACCACCAACTTTCAAACCATTTACAAACACTGAGCTTGCTTCTGTTAATCCACCAACATTGTTATATTCTACCAAAAATTGTCTTTTACTTGGTTGAAAAATATTTTGCCCATTCAAAAAATTGAATCCCCAAATAAAAATTACGATGATTAGAATGGCTACAATTCCCGTTTTTAATTCTTTTGACATAGATAAAAATTTATAACAATATTACTAAATATTTTTGGTTGATACGAACAGAATTTAGTTCAATTTTAAAGCTTCTGAAACGGATATTTTCTCTTCACCTTTAAATGCTACCATAAATGCACTTGTAAACCCTGCTTTTTGAGCAACTTTCAAACTTTCTGATGCTTCTTTGTAATTGGAAGTTATTCCATAATAATATTTAAAAAAATCGCCTGTTTGCACTCTTTCTACATCTTTTAAACCGTTAAAGTTTGAGGGATTTACATCGATTTTATTTTTCCCTGAAGCAATTTGAATTTTGAATTCGACCTCAGTTTTAGATTTTTCTGAAATAACTTTTGTAGTCTTTTCATCTTTTATAGTATTCATTCTCAAATGATTGATGTAATCTTTGATTGCATCAGCAATAGCAGTTGCCATTTGAGTTTGTCCTTTTTCAGAGTTCAAAAAAACACCTTCATTGAGATTGGTTAAAAATCCTAACTCAATTAAAATACTTGGCATAATGGTTTCTCTCAATACTTGAAAATTATCTTGTTTTACTTTTCGGTCTAAGCGATTTAATTTTTTAGTAAAATTTTGCTGTACCAAATTGGCAATTTCAAGACTTTTATCCAAATTTTCCTCTTGCAAAAGAGACAAACCAATTACAGATTCTGCCGAATTTGGATCAAAACCTTGATAACGTTCTTGGTAATTATCTTCCATCAAAACAACGGCATTTTCTCTTTTTGCAATTTCAAAATTCATTTTATTCCCTCTCAAACCAAGAACAAAAGTTCCTGCTCCATAAGCATTGGAAGTATGAGAATCACAATGAATTGAAACAAATAAAGTTGCTTTTGAATCATTGGCAATTGCACCTCTTTTCCATAAATCTATAAAAACATCTTCTTTTCTTGTATAAACTACTTTGATATAATCAAGTTGAGAAAGTTGTCTTCCTACTTCTAATGCAGTTTTTAGCGCAATATCTTTCTCTTGAAAACCGTTTCCTAAATTACCAGGATCTTTACCTCCATGACCAGCGTCTAAAACAATGGTATAGGTTTTTTGCGAAAAAATTGGAGATGAAAAAAATGAGAAAAAAACCGATAAAAGTGTTAAAAAAAACAAGTTTTGTGGTTTCAGCATAAATTTGTGGTTTTGCAAAAAGTTCATCAATAAAATTTAACTAATTTTGACGTCGTAATTTTGGTTATCCAAAAATTGAGCCATTTCATAATTTATACAAAAATAGTATTTTAGCATTGCAATCAAACCTATCATACATACTTTTATTTTGCTGTATCTTTTTTGCAAAGATAGGGTTTGCTCAAGATATAAAAACAACGAACAAAACTGTAATTCCTGCAGTTAAAAAAGATTCTGTAAAACCGTCTAAAGAAATTCCTAAAATTGTTTCAAAAAAAGATTCTCTTTTACTGAAAAAAAAGGATACAATTGCCACAGATTCTATTAAACCTAAAGAAACTATTGAAGATATCATTACACATACTGCAACAGATTATACAATTCAAGATGCCAAAAAAAGAACAGTAACTTTATACAATCAAGCCAATATTCAATATACTGATATTGATTTGAAAGCAGGGATTATTATTGTTGATTACAAAGCAAATAGTCTTTTTGCAAAAGGAATTATAGACAGTACAGGTTATGTTCAAAAACCAATTTTTAAACAAGGAAGTCAAGAATCTGAGCAAGATTCAATCATTTATAATTTTAAAAGTAAGCGTGCTATTATCTATGGATTAAAAACCCAACAAGGAGAAATGTACACGTATGGAACAAAAACGAAAAGAGAAAATGACTCTACAGTTTACATCCGAAAAATACGTTTTACAACTTCTGACAAAGACATCCCAGATTATTACATTGCCACAGATAAAGCAAAATTAGTTCCTGGAAAAAAGATTATTGTAGGTTTAAGTAATTTGGTTTTGGCAGATGTTCCAACTCCAGTTTTTTTACCATTTGCTTATTTTCCAATGACAGAAACTAGCATGTCAGGATTTTTAGTTCCTGCTTTCGATACAGGAAGCAGTCAACGTGGTATTGGATTTCAAAATGGCGGATATTATTTTGCCATAAGTGATTATATGGATTTAACAGTTTTGGGAGATGCTTATTCCAATGGAAGTTGGGGAACTAGGATTTCATCAAACTACAATAAACGTTATAAATTTAATGGAATTTTTAGTTTTAATTTTGAAAATATCATTAATGGAATTCGTGGTTTTGATGATTTCGCAAAGTCAAATAATTTTAACATTAGGTGGAATCACAATCAAGATTCAAAAGCGAGTCCAAATTCACGATTTTCTGCTTCTGTAAACCTAGGAAGTAGCCGTTTTTTTAGAGAATCTTTGAATCAATTCAATGTGGCTCAAACTCAAAATAATACGTTTAATTCCTCCATCAATTATAGCAAAACTTTTGTAGGAACGCCTTTTAATATGGCTGTTACAGCGTCACATCAGCAAAATACAAATACGGAAAGTATTACCATGACATTGCCTAATTTAACGCTGAATATGGACAGGATTTATCCTTTTGCAGGAAAAGGTGGTGTGAAGAAAAATGCAATTCAAAAAATGGGTTTCAATTACAATATGCAAGGTCAGTATTTAATCAATACAACAGATGCTGATTTTTTTACAAGCAAAATGTTTGAAACTGCAAGAGCTGGAATTCAACACAGCACTTCAACAAACACAAACATCAAAGCATTTAAATATTTTACGCTTTCGCCAAGTGCAAATTATGAAGAAGTTTGGCAATTTGACTACATTGAAAAAGAATATGATGCTACTAATAATGTTGTTGTTACTGATACTTTACGAGGTTTTAAAAGCTACAGAGAATACAATCTTGGTGTAAGTTTATCAACCAATATTTACGGAACTTTTAACTTTAAAAAAGGACGTTTAAAGGCAATTAGACATACCATAAGACCCACAATTTCATATTCATACAGACCCGATTTTAGAGATAATTATTTAAAGCAAGTTCAACAAAGTGCAAATCCATTGGAAGTGCAAGATTATACCGTTTTTGATCAAGGAATTTATGGAGGTCCTTCAGGAGGTTTGAGCAATTCTATTGGAATTTCTTTGAACAACGTTTTGGAGGCAAAAGTAGTTCCAAAAGATCCTGAAAGTGATGAAGAAGATGAAAAAATCATGATTTTAAATAACTTAAATTTCAATACTTCTTACAATATTGCAGCAGATAGTTTGCGTTGGTCCAATGTTTCTTTTAGCGCAGGAACACGTTTGTTAAAAGATAAATTGGCATTGAATTTTAACGGTTCATTAGACCCATATCAAGTGAATGATCAAGGTCAAAGAATTAATAAATTTAATCCAGGAATTTTTAGATTGACGAATGCGAATATGACCATGAATTATTCTATTTCTAGTACTGATTTTGACAAAAGTAAAAAGAAAGACGAAGCTGAGAATAAAAATGGAAATGGTGCAAACAATCCTGTTGATACTATGGGAGCAGAAATTGATCCCACTAATAGATTTGGGAGACAAAATACTTCGAACGAACCAAAAGAACCAACAAAAACCGAACTTTATAGAGCAAAAATTCCTTGGACTTTAAATTTAGTATATTCTGCAAATTATACTAATAATGGCGTTCAACCAGGAACAGTTGGCGTTCACACTGTTGGATTTAGTGGAAATATTGAATTGACTCCAAAATGGAAAATTGGATATTCCTCAGGATATGACATTAAAAATGGCGCATTTTCGTTTTCAAGATTCAATTTTTCAAGAGATTTAGACAGTTGGCAATTCAATTTTAATTGGGTTCCTTTTGGCGCAAATTCTTCTTACACCTTTTTTATTGGTGTAAAATCTACGATGCTTGCAGACTTGAAATGGGATAAAAATAAACCACCAGACAGAAGGCTTTTTTAGACGGTAGTAATTTTAAAGTTTTCAGTATTCACTTAACAGTAGTTTATTTATACCTTAGACTTTGAAACTTTGAAACTTTGAAACTTTGCATCTTTGAAACTTTGAAACTTAGAAACTTAGAAACCAAAAAAATATGAAAAAAATCATTAAAACCGACAAAGCTCCTGCTCCAATTGGCCCTTATAATCAAGCAATTTTGATTGGAAATACATTATACACTTCAGGACAAATCGCCATCAATCCAACAACAGGTGAATTGGTTTTAGAAAATATTACTGCTGAAACCAAACAAGTGATGGAAAATATGAAAGCTGTTTTAGAAGCTGCAGAAATGACTTTTGAAAACGTGGTAAAAACTTCCATTTTTATTTCTGACATGCATAATTTTGGGGCAATTAATGCAGTTTATGGAACTTATTTTAACGAAGAAACTGCGCCAGCAAGAGAAACTGTGGAAGTAGCAAATCTGCCAAAATT
>DAIUBY010000007.1:0-26293 GCA_036846425.1 Polaribacter sp. | reverse complement strand
CTTTAAGAAACTGAAGCAGCATATTCAATTAAATCAACGATTTTTGTTGAATATCCCATTTCATTATCATACCAAGAAACCACTTTTACAAAGTTGTCATTTAAAGCAATTCCAGCTTCTGCATCAAAAATTGATGTTCTTGTATCTCCAACGTAATCTTGAGAAACTACAGCTTCTTCAGTATATCCTAAAATTCCTTTCATTTCATTTTCTGAAGCGTGTTTCATTGCTGCACAAATTTGTGCATATGTTGCCGATTTTTCCAATCTAACAGTTAAATCAACTACAGAAACATCCATTACAGGAACTCTAAATGCCATTCCTGTTAATTTTCCATTCAATGCAGGAATTACTTTTCCTACTGCTTTTGCAGCTCCTGTTGAAGATGGGATGATATTGTGCAATGCAGCTCTTCCTCCTCTCCAATCTTTTGAAGATGGACCATCAACCGTTTTTTGAGTTGCTGTGGTTGCGTGAACAGTTGTCATTAAACCTTCTACAATTCCAAAATTGTCATGCAATACTTTTGAAATTGGTGCTAAACAATTTGTTGTACAAGATGCGTTTGAAAATATTTTGATATCAGAAGTTAATTCTTTGTGATTTACTCCCATTACAAACATTGGTGTGTGATCTTTTGATGGAGCAGATAAAACAACTCTTTTTGCGCCAGCTTCAATGTGTTTTAAAGCAGTATCTTCTGTTAAGAAAAAACCTGTAGATTCAATTACATATTCAGCACCAACTTCACCCCATTTTAAATTTGCTGGATCTCTCTCTGCAGTAATTCTTATTTCGTTTCCATTCACAATAAGTTTTCCGTCTTTTACAGAAACATCGCCTTTAAATTCTCCGTGAACTGAATCGTATTTTAACATGTAAGCTAAATAATCTACTTCAAGCAAATCATTGATGGCAACTACTTGTACATTTTTTCTTGCTACTGATGATCTAAAAGCTAGTCTTCCTATTCTTCCAAATCCATTAATTCCTATTTTAATCATAATTTTAAATATTTAATTATACAGACATTATGTCTGAAACTCTTATTAATTCTTTGTTCATTTTTGATTGACCTTTGATGGCATTTTCTAGTGGAGTTAATGCAATTTCATCATTAATCAATCCAACCATCAAATTTGATTTTCCTTCTAATAGAGTTTCTACAGCTTTTACACCCATTCTACTTGCCAAAACTCTATCGAAACAAGAAGGACTTCCTCCTCTTTGTAAGTGACCTAAAACAGAAACGCGCACATCATATTCAGGCATGTTTTCTTCAACATAATCTTTCAATTCAAACACATTTTTACCAGATTTATCGCCTTCAGCAACAATCACAATGCTTGATGATTTTCCTGATTGTTTACTTCTATTCAACGATTCTAGCAAACGCTCTAAACCTAAATCTTCCTCAGGAATTAGAATTTCTTCAGCTCCTGCACCAACACCAACATTTAAAGCAATGTGTCCAACATCTCTTCCCATAACTTCAACAAAAAATAATCGGTCATGAGAACTTGCTGTATCTCTAATTTTATCAATTGCATCCACAGCAGTGTTCAAGGCAGTGTCATAACCTAATGTATGAGAAGTTCCTGCAATATCATTGTCAATTGTTCCAGGAATTCCAATTACAGGAAAGTTAAATTCTTTATTAAAAATAAGTGCACCTGTAAAGGTTCCATCTCCACCAATAGTTACTAATGCATCAATATTGGCGGCTTTTAAATTGTTAAACGCTTTTTGTCTTCCTTCTTTGGTCATGAATTCTTTTGACCTTGCAGATTTCAAAAAAGTTCCTCCTTTATTAATAATACCTTTTACACTTCGTGCATTTAAATCAATAAAATCACCAGAAATCATACCTTGATAACCATGATAAATTCCAATACATTCGATTTCGTGAAATGAACACGTTCTAACTACAGCTCTTATAGCAGCGTTCATTCCTGGGGAATCTCCTCCAGATGTCATGACGCCAATTCGTTTTATTTTTTCCATAATATAATACTGTAAAATTAAGGCTTTTTAATGACTTCAACTAAAAAAACTACGAAAACGTTTTAGCGTTAAATCCCTTTATTTTAAAGAAAAAATCATTTTAATTTAGCTTGAATCTTAGGTTTTATTGATTGATTTTATTGTTTTATTAATCTCCAGAATTGTCATTTTTCACTGCTTCTTTTTTTACGGGTTCTATCTTTTTTTCTTCTTTTTTAAACTTAATTTTTCGTCGTATTTTGGTTAATAATTCCGAAAAATTATTAAAATTTACCTGATATGTCAATCCAATTCCTTGTGTATAACCAATTTCTTCAGTAGAATATTGAATTTCATTTTGTCTATTAAAAATAACTCCTCTGAAATTTCCTTCTTTGTTTAATAAAAATTCCACTTTTACTTCACCAATAACACCTGATTGCGTTTGCGAACCAACAGGAACTCCTAATTCTCCATTGATAATAACTCTATCACTCAATTGTGTGCTGAAAGAAACATCTACTTGATCATCAATTATCAAATTATTGATATTATTTACTCCTTGTTGATAATCAATTCCAAGTTGAAATTTACTATCAGGACTATTTATCAAACTTGAAAAAGCAGCAGCTATAGCACTTGAAGCAGTTCCTGTAATACTATTGTTGATATCAAAGGAAACACGATCTGGATTTCTAAATGTTCCAAAAGCAAGTAAAGAAATGAACTGAGTGGTTTTTTCATTGATGTTGTTATCATTTAAAATAAACTCTAATTCATTTGCAATTGTTGGATCAACATTTGTTAGTTTGATGTCTAATTCTTGTTTTGAACTGAACAAACCTCCTGAAATTCTGGTAACCAAATCAATATTTTCTTTTCTAGTTGAATTGTAATTTTCTAATAAAACACCTGGATTTGCTTTAGCTTTGTATATTGCTGTAACATCTAAATTGGCTTCATACGGACTTCCATTCCAAGAAACTGTTCCGCCTTTTTGAATGATAAATGGCTTATTGATAATGCCTCCATATTTAAAATCGTACACTCCATTATCAATCATAAAATCACCATACATTGTAAATAAACCTCTAGTATTGATGCGAATTTGTAAATCTCCTGAACCTCTTCCTGTCAATTTACTTCCATAAACTTCGTCAATAACTACTTGAGCTTCAGCATCTTTTGTAACTTGAATATCAATATCCAAAGACAAACCTTTCAAAGCATCTTCTGCAACTTCTCTTTGTCTTTCTTCAATTTTTAAAACATCTGATTTAAAGTGAATTAGCCCAAAATTATCCACAGTTTCAATATCTTTTAACGGAACAACAAAAACGGTTTTAGGATTTGTCTTTGCATTTATTTCTATAGACAATTGATCTGTTAAACCAGAAATTGAGGCTGTGCCATCCATAAAAGCAGTTCCGTAAAAAAGTGCTTCTTCTGTATTTTCAGTATCCAAAACCAATAAGTTTTTGGTGTCGATTTTTACATCTAAAAACCATTGTTCAAAATTTCGATGAGAAATGTTTCCACTCAAAATTCCTCGAGATTTGTGTTTGGTATCCAAAATTTTTAAATCTTCTAAAATGAAAGATTGCTCTAATAATGAAATGGTTGATTCACCTTCAAAATCATAATCTACATTCAAATAAGGAAATTTTAAACCTGCATTTCTAAGTCGTAAATACCCTTCCATTTCAGGATTTCCAAGAAATCCAATCAGCGTAAAATTTCCTGAAACACTTCCTCTTAAAGAAGAAATTACATCTTGACCTAAAGGACTAAAAGCATCTAATGTATAATCTTCCATAAAAACCTCTAAATCAATCAGTGGTTTTTTATCAGAAAAATCTATGTTTCCAATAGCTGCAATACTTCTAGCTCTATTGTTATTTATCGATAAATCTATATTGTATTTTTGATATGAATTATCGCCTTTTATGTTGATGGCTAAATCGCCTTGTTTAAATTTATTTATTTCAAAATCTTTGATAACCAAAATAGCTTCAGGATTGTAAACATTGGCTTTTTTGATAAAATCAAGATGTCCTGTAACTTTTCCATTAACAGACAAACTGTCTATTTTGGGCAGAAAACTATCTAGATTTACCTTATCAAAATCGGCCAATAAATATATTTCATCTGAACCTTTTAAATTTCCTGTAAATTCAATTTTTTGCTCTCCAGAAACGATTTTAAATTGACTAAAATTATACTCATCTTTTCTCAAATCGAAGGTAATTTTATCAATATTTGTTTCATCAGGTTTTATTGTCCAAGGTGTGTTTCTAAACACAAAAGTGGATTCTTCAAATCCTATAACCGATTTTTTTTCTTGATTTATTGTATAGAAAAAATCCAAGTTAAAATCTTCCTTGTTATTTGGACCACCTTTAAACTCTGATTTAAAAAACAATGTGTCGTTTTCTGTTCTGTTTAATAAATTCAATTTTGAAACATTATAATATTTGGTATTGACTTCTGATGCTGTTAAATGCGTATTGTACAAGGGATTTTGGTTGTCAGTTCGAAGCAAAACATCTTTCAATTCATTGCCATAAGCATCAATTTTGGGAGATGAAATAGTTAGTCTTAATTGATTTTTATTTGACTGAATTTTCCCTCTAATTTTTGTATTATTATCAATAGAAACATCAGGAAAAAAAACAGTAACTATTTGATTATAAATGGTAAAATTAAAGTCAAGATACTGATTTGGTGCAACTTTATAAGGCTCGTAATTGTTGTAAATGCTTCCTAAAGCATTTTGCGAAACCTGCACAATTTCATCAAATGAAAATTTTCCTGAAAGATACCCTTCAGCAATATCTTCAGATTTTAACTCAATAGTTTTGATGGAATCTTTGATTGATGAAGTAAATTTAAATTCCTTAAAGCTAAATTCTTGTTTTTCGTTGGTATAAAATACATCCTTAAAAGTGGCATTTCCAATAATATCATCAAACGTATTTCCTTCTACATCAATTTCGATAATTCCTTTCAATTTTGAAATGGAATCTCTTGAAAAAAGATTGGTATTTTTTAAATTCAAATAGCCAATTTCGGAGGTGAAATCAAATCTATTGACTTTTCCAGATAAATCAGCCAAACCATTGAATTTCATCTTAAAATTCTCATCATCAATCGTTAAAACACCATCAAATTTGTTGTTTTGATATTGTCCATTTGCACTGATATTTTTATAATTATAGTCATTATAAACGAGTTGAGAAATATTTCCATTAAAAGTTGTGTTGATATTATCCAATCGAAATCCACTTCCTTTTACAGTTCCTTTTAAGGAGATATTTCCAAAAGTTTTATCGTTAAAAAGTTCACCAATTTTGAAATTTTCCAGAGAAATTTTTCCACTGTAAGAGGCAAAATCTATATTATCAATATTACCAATATCTAAATCTGCAATTGCTTTTCCAATTTTCGAATTTAGAGTTACATCCGCAATTACTTGAGTTGGCGTTGCAAAAACAGTTCCTTGAATATTGAATTGCCCTAATTTATCAAAAGACGAAGGCAAGGTTTTTCCCAACAAATTGGGCAACATATTTTTTAACTCTTTTTGTGTAGCAATCATATTTTTGAAATCACCTTGAAAAACAAAACCATTTTCGCTATTTACAGCATTTACAAAACTCAAATCTCCTTCAATTCTAATTCCTCCTTTTGTGGTCAGTTCAAAATTTTCTAATCCAAAATTATTCAAAGTTCCGTCTAAATTTCCATGAAAATCAAGACTATGCTCGCCTGATAATTCTCCATAAAACTTTTTTAAATCCTGAATAGCCAAACTACTTTCAGAAAACTTCGCTTTGATATTTACTTTGTCATTAAAATCAACCAAATCTTCACGCTTATAACTGAACTTGATATCACCAACAATTCTTGAAAATACTGTTTCTAAAGTCGTGTTTTTAAAATTCATCCCTGACAATGAATAGGTAAAATCTGTGGACAAATTTGTAACCTGCATGTTGTAAGAATCGTTGAAATACAACCCTCTAATTTTGGAAGAAAAATCAGGACCAACAATCGAAAAATCTTGTAAATTTCCACCTGCATTGGATATTTGATACACCAATGGTTTTGTTTTATTTGCGTCTATCAACTTGAAATTCAGCTTGTTGATATAAATATTAGATGATTTTAAAATAAATGGAGGTGTCAAAGAATCTCTGGGTTTTCCATCATCAAAAAGTTCAATAAAGATGCTCAAATTATCATTGGTTTCTCCTTTGTAAGTCTTTAAATGAAAATCAACACCCTCCAAAGAAATACTTTTCAAATTAACTTGATTGTCTAAAATTCGTTTAAAATTGACTAAAGAAGTTCTTAATTTTTGAACATAAATCAAGGTATCTTGATGATGATCTTTGATTTTTACTCCTTTTAAATTGACACTTCCAAAAAAGGATAAATCGACTTTTTCAATGACTATGTTAGTTCCATAATCATCATTTATTTTTTCAGTAAAATAAGTTCCAATTTTTGTTTGAACAAAAGGAATAGAAAAAATGATGCTCAGAAAGAGCAAAAAGAGGACAAAGTATCCTAACCATTTTCCTATTTTTTTAAACAATTTTTTAATTTTTAAGAATTTTAGAGCTCATAACAACAAATCGAAATTATCAAAAACATTGCCACTTCCTACAAAGTTCGTACAAATGTAGCAAACAATAAAATTCTGTATATAAAAAATACACGCTTGCTTGAAATTATACTTAATTTTACGGCAAATTTTATATCAAAATATGGAAAAATCCATTTACATTTTGGGAATTGAATCTTCTTGCGATGATACAAGTGCTTCTGTGATTTGTAATGGAAAAGTGTTGAGCAATGTGATTGCAAATCAAGAAGTTCATGCGCAATATGGAGGTGTCGTTCCAGAATTGGCATCAAGAGCGCATCAACAAAACATTGTTCCTGTAGTGCAACAAGCTTTAAATCAAGCTAATATCAAAAAAAATCAATTATCTGCAATTGCATTCACAAATGGTCCTGGATTGATGGGTTCTTTATTAGTTGGAACTTCGTTTGCAAAATCAATGGCCTTAGGATTAAACATTCCTTTGATTGATGTAAACCATATGCAAGCGCATATTTTAGCGCATTTTATTGAGGATGAAACCCCAAAACCGCCATTTCCATTTATTTGTTTAACAATTAGTGGAGGACACACACAAATTGTAAAAATTTCGGATTATTTTTCAATGGAAATTTTAGGAGAAACTATTGATGATGCTGTTGGAGAAGCTTTTGATAAGTCAGCCAAAATCTTAGGATTGCCATATCCAGGAGGACCTTTGATTGATAAATATGCACAATTAGGAAATCCAAAAACATTTATGTTTTCAAAACCACAAGTTGCCGATTTGAATTTTAGTTTCAGTGGATTGAAAACAGCCATTTTATATTTTTTGCAAAAAGAACAACAAAAAAATACTAGTTTTATTATCGAAAATTTGAATGATATTTGTGCATCAATTCAATATACTATCGTAGAAATTTTGATGGACAAACTCAAAAAATCGGTGAAACAAACTGGCATCAAACAAATTGCAATTGCAGGTGGAGTTTCAGCCAATTCTGAAATTAGAAAACGCCTAGAAAATGCTGAAAAACAGTTGGGCTGGAAAACCTACATTCCAAAATTTGAATATACCACAGACAATGCTGCAATGATTGCCATTACTGGATATTTAAAATTTTTAAACAATGATTATGCAGCAATTTCTACAGCTACAAAAGCACGATTAAAAGTTACAGAATAAGGTATGAAAAGACTCAAAAACAATTTTACATTTTTGCTTTCATATACTTTTTTTTGGGTTGGGTATTTTGTTTTTGCACGCATTTTTTTCTTGTTTTATTATATCGAAAAAACAAAGGAAATTGGGTTTCTCAATATGCTAAAAACCTTCTTTTTTGGTTTTCAACTCGATCTTTCTTTTGCATCCTATTTGAGTTCAATTCCTTTTTTACTTTTTGCTTTTTCAAAAATTATTGCCAGTAAAAAAATCATTTTTGTCACCAATTTTTTCACGTATTTCAGTATCATATTTATCAGTTTACTGCTTTTTATTGATGCAGGGTTGTATCAAGCTTGGGGAATTCGTTTAGACACCTCTCTTTTACCTTATTTAAATACGCCTGAATTGATGATTTCTTCAGCATCAAAAACCCAATTGATTTTAGGAATAATTGGATGGATTTTGGTTTCAATAACTTTTAGTTTACTCTATAAATTGATAGTTTTACCAAAATTCAGAACTGTATTTTACAAAAGCTGGAAAGAATTTCCGATAATTTTATTGATTTTTGGAGCCTTAGTTATTCCAATTCGTGGTGGATTACAGACTATTCCTGTGAATCAAAGCAATGTGTATTTTTCAGAAAATATGTTTGCGAATCATGCTGCATTAAATTTTACTTGGAATTTTTTCAATACAATTACTAATAGAACTGATGGAAAAAATCCATACATGACCTTTCCAACTTTAATTGCAAATAGCATTATTGAAAGTTCAAGAAAACCTTTATTAACAGCTCCAAAACAGGAAATTTTAACAACCTCAAAACCCAATATTATTTTAATTCTTTGGGAAAGTTTATCTGCAAAAGTTGTGGGTTCTTTAGGTGGTGAGCCTGAGGTTACTCCAAATTTAAATTGCCTCTCAGAAGAAGGAATGTTGTTTACAAATTTCTATTCAAATGGCGATAGAACTGACAAAGGAATTCCTGCCATTTTAAGTGGATATTATCCACAACCTGTTGAGAGAATTATGCGAATGCCAAATAAAACAAGAAGTTTAACTATGTTGCCAAAAAAAATGAGCGATTTAGGCTATGAAACTTCTTATTATTATGGTGGTGATTTGAATTTTGGAAATATGAATACGTATTTAAGAAATGCAGGAATTTCAAAAATTGTAGATGGAAGTGAGTTTGATGAAGATGATTGGAATTCGAAATGGGGAGCTCATGATGATGTTTTTATGCAGCGTTTTGAAGATGATTTAGCTACAGAACAAAAAGAACCTTTTTTTAAAATTGCTTTGACATTAACCAGTCACGAACCTTATGAAATTAAAGGTGAGTATAAATTTGGAAAAGATACTGAGGATAATTTATACAGAAGTGCCCATCATTTTACAGACAGTATTATTGGAAAATTTGTTGATTTTGCAAAAACACAATTTTGGTATGAAAACACTTTAATAGTTATTATTGCTGATCATGGTCATTCATCACCAACACATGAAGGTCCATATTTTTCTCCGAAAAAATTTCATATTCCAATGGTTTGGTTGGGTGGTGCTCTAAAAAAACCTGCTACAAAAATTACTACGATTTCTAGTCAAGTTGATTTTTCTTACACACTTTTGCAATTATTGAATGGTGATGTAACTGGTTTTGATTTTGGAAAAAATATGTTTCAAATCAATAATGGACAATATGCGCATTACACTTTCAATAAAGGTTTTGGAACAATTACCAAAGATGGCATTTTTGTGTTTGATTTTGTTAGTAAAAAACCTATTTTATCCGAAGGAAAAAACTCCAAAAAGTTAGATTCGCTCGGAAAAGCGATTACCCAAATGTCTTATCAAGATTTTTTAGATAGAAAATAATTTAGTTACTTTGTAATTGAAAAAATTAATATGAAAGCAACTCTTAAATTAGCTATACAAGAAAAAGTTTTATTAAAAATTTTAAATAAAAATCATTCAATAACCTTTTTTGATATTGGGTCTTGTGAAGGTTTAAGTAGCATTCGATATTTAGAAATATTAACAAATGCAACAAGTTATGCTTTTGAACCTGTTCCTTCAAATTTTGAAAAAATACTTAAAAACAAAGATAAATTCCAAGCTACTAATTTGCATGCTTATTGTTTAGGATTATCTTCACAAAAAGGGACTGCTACTTTTTATCTTTCCTCAGGAAAACCACCTAACAAAGAGGTTCCTACGGATCAATCATCAGATTTTGGTAATAAAAGTTCATCATTATATAAACCAGGAAAAACAAAGGAAATTCATCCTTGGCTTGAATTTAATGAAACCATCAGTATTGAAACAGAAACTTTAGAAAATTTTTGTAAAGAACACGAAATCAAGACAATAGATTTTATTCACATGGATGTTCAAGGTGCTGAATTAATCGTTTTAGAAGGAGCAAAAAATATGATTTCTAATATTAATTCGATTTGGCTTGAGGTTGAAAAAGTTCCTTTGTATGAAAATCAAGCATTAAAATCAGATATTGAAACTTTTTTACTTTCAAATAATTTTATATGTGTCATCAATAAAGTCAACAATATAGCTGGAGATCAATTTTGGATAAAAAAATCATTTTTTGATTCTTTAGATACTAACACCAAACTTCAATTACAATTAATTTGTTTTAAAAGTAATTTAAAATCTGCATTTTCGAGCTTTTTTGGACACCTAAAACATGAAATCAAAAAGTTGAAAAAATAAAAAATCCCAATTTTTATTGGGACTTTTATTATTACTTTTCATAAAAAACTAGAAAACTTTTATTGTACAACCAATCGCTTTGGTTTCAGTTTTTTCTATTTTTTTTCCAGATAACAAAGCATCAACTGCATTTTCAACAAATTTTTCAGTAACTTCATCAGGATTTTTAGAGCTATTATCAATTGCTCCAATATATTCTACTTTCATGTCTTTTTTACTTACTATAAAAACATGAGGCGTTTTAGAAGCACCAAACTTTGGATACACTTTTTGGCCTTCATCAAACAAATAAGGAAATGTGAATGATTTTTCTTTTGCACGAACAATCATATCTTCAAAACCATCACCTTTAGAAGCTTTTGGATCATTTGGATTGATAGCAATCACAGGAAATCCTTTTGATTTGTATTTGGCATCTAATGCATTAATTCTGTCTTCATTTGCCACAGAATAAGGACACATATTGCAAGTAAAAATGATTATAAAACCTTTGGCATTTTTATAACTTGACAATGAAACCATTTTACCATCTACATTTTTCAGTGAAAAATCTTCGATTTTATCTCCTACTTTATAGCCATTTTCTGTGCTTGTTGAAAATGCAGTAATCATCAAAAATACGAGAGTACTTAAAATTATTTTTTGAATTGTTTTCATAAATTATGGTTTTAAAAATTGGTTTAATTCGTTTTCAAGTGTTTGATAATCAAATGTTTGTTCGTAAAATTTTCTTTTGCTTTTATTGTAAATTAGTGTTGCAGGCAAAGCTCCACTCCAAGATTCATCAATGGCATTTATCCAAACATCTTCATTAACATCATCTAATAGAACAACTTCAGATTTGATTTTGTTTTCATTGATAAATGGAATTAATTTTTTTGAAACTTGTTTTGGAAAATCTAAACTGACTAATAAAACTACCACGTTTTTAGCAGCATAAGTTGCGCCAAGTTTTTCAAAATACGGCAATTCTTTTACACAAGGTGCACACCATGTTGCCCAAAAATTTACCACATAAGTAGTATCATCTTTTTTTTCTAACAACGGCTTTAACTGTTCATAATTTACTGTTTTTATGGTAGTTACAGGAAATTTAGCTGCAATTTCAGTAGTTGATTTCTCTTTTTTGCAAGAAATTAAAACTGATAAAAAAATAAGTATTATTAGTTTTCTTTCAATCATTTAATAAAAATAGTTTTTTTTGAAGTATAAAAAATTAAATTAACTGATTCTTAACAATTATAAGCACTGAAGGATTTTTTGTAATTTCTCAAAAAAAGAAAAAAGATTGTTTAAAAAAATTCATTAAAAATCATTTAAAAATTAAATTATTCAAGTTTTGTTTGATAATTTTGCACATATTTTAAACAAATGAACACTTCATCTTCCAAAGCCATTGTTATTGGTGCAGGAATTGCAGGAATTGCCGCTTCTATAAGACTAGCTGTAAAAGGATATCAAGTTTTGGTATTGGAAAAAAACATTTATTCTGGAGGAAAATTATCTGAAATTGATTTTAATGGATATCGTTTTGATGCAGGTCCATCACTTTTTACAATGCCACATTTTGTTGAGGAATTGTTTGAGTTAGCAAACAAAAAAACAATTGATTTTTTTGAATACGACAAACACGATACATGTTGTCATTATTTTTGGGAAGATGGAACTTTTTTTAAAGCATTCAGTAATCACCAAAAAGTAGCAAATGAAGTTGAAAAAATATTTCCAAATAATGGAAAATTATTTACAAAAAAACTTAAAAAAGCAGCTTTTATAAACGAGCAAATTGGTGATTTATTTCTAAAAAATAGTTTGCATGATGTTAAAAATTTTCTCAATCTAAAAACTCTAAAAGCATTCTCAAATAGTTGGAAATTTGATTTACAAACCACCTATCATAAATCGAATGAAAAAGATTTTAACAACAAAAAATTAGTGCAACTTTTTGATCGTTTTGCAACTTATAATGGTTCAAACCCCTATAAAACTCCAGGAATTATGAGTATAATTCCACATTTTGAACACAATGTGGGTACTTTTTTTCCAAAAAAAGGAATGGTAAGTATTACAAATAGTTTGGTAAATTTGGCAAAATCATTAGGAGTTACATTTGAATTCAACACAATTGTTGAAGAAATTTTAGTAGAAAATAAAAAAGTTATTGGAGTAAAAACTTCTAAAAAAATTGAAAATTCAACACTTGTTGTAAGCAATATGGATGTTTATTTCACTTACAAAAAATTGCTTCCTCATCAAAAATCTCCACAAAAAATTTTAAAACAAGAGCGTTCAAGTTCAGCAATTATCTTTTATTGGGGAATAAAAAAAGAATTTCCAAATTTAGACTTGCATAATATTTTCTTTTCAGATAATTACAAAGAGGAATTTGACGCTATTTTCGATAAAAAAAGTTTGATAAATGATCCAACTGTTTATGTTCATATATCTTCAAAATGTATTCCTACAGATGCTCCAAAAGGTTGTGAAAATTGGTTTGTGATGATTAACGCGCCAAGTAATGTTGGTCAAGATTGGGAACTTTTAATAAAAAATGCAAAGAAAAATATACTAGAAAAATTATCTCGAATTTTAAAAACGGATATTGCTTCATTGATAGTTGCCGAACAAATTTTAGATCCAAGAAGTATCGAATTGAAAACAGCTTCTTTTCAAGGTTCTTTATATGGTACAAGTAGCAACTCAAAATTTGCGGCATTTTTACGTCATCCAAATTTTAAAAAAGGGTTAAAAAATTTATATTTTGTTGGGGGAAGTGTTCATCCTGGAGGAGGAATTCCTCTTTGTTTGTTAAGCGCAAAAATTGTTGATCAATACATTCCAAATAGTATCAATCATGAAAATTAAAACAGCTTTTTTCATTTTAGCATTATTTCATGTATCAGGTTTAATAGCCATTTTAGCAACTCCTTATAAAGATTTATTTCTTTCATTAAGTCCATTAAACTTATTGATTAGTAGTAGTTTACTTTTTATTTTTCATAAAAATCTTACAAAAAAACAACTTGTTATTTTTATAACTATTGCTGTACTTGGATTTTTTGCAGAAGTTCTGGGAGTTTTAACAGGTGTAATTTTTGGGAGTTATTTTTATGGACCAATTCTAGGATGGAAATTTTTAAATACACCTTTAATAATTGGCATTAATTGGATAATGCTCACATACAGTGCAACGTATTCTTGGACTAAATTTTCAGAAAATAGTTGGATAATTTCATTTTTAAGTTCTACAACATTGGTTCTATTAGACTTTTTAATTGAGCCTGTAGCTGTAACTTATAATTTTTGGCAATGGACAGCAACAGAAATTCCAATCCAAAATTATGTTGCTTGGTTTGTAATATCATTTATTTTTTGCTTTTTTTTAGCAAAATATAAAGACAAATCAACCAATTCTTTAGCACCTTTTTTATTGATAACCCAAGTAATTTTCTTTGGAACACTTTATTTATTTAATTGATTTTACGACAATTATAAAAACATGAGTCAAACTACAACTGTAACATTTTTTAAAATCAATAGTTTTTCTGATAAATGGTGGGCTTTTAAACAAATGCAATTAGGTCATCAAAAAATGAAAAATATAAAAGGTTTGTCATTTTATAAAATTTTAGGTTCAGGAGCAAAAAATGGGTTTAGTATGTTTCCAAATTTTGGGACTTACGTGGTTCTTTGTGTTTGGGATGATGAGAATTTTTCTGAAGATTTTTTTAGAAATAATTCTCTTTTTAAAACCTATGTTTTTAAAAGTTCAGAGCAATTTACGATCTATGCAAAAAATGCTATTTTTCATGGATTTTGGGATAAAACGCAACCTTTTAAAAAAGAAGCTGAATTATCATTAGAAAAACCAGTGATGGTTTTAACAAGAGCTAGAATTCGTTTTTCTAAATTATTAAGTTTTTGGAGAAAAGTTGGATCAGTTAGTCACAGTTTATCAAATTATGATGGTTTGGCTTTTGCAGTTGGAGTTGGAGAATGGCCATTAATACAACAAGCAACAATTTCACTTTGGAAAACACAAAAAGAGATGATGGATTATGCCTACAAAAACGATAGTCATAAAGAAGTTGTGATGCTAACTAGAAAATTAAATTGGTATTCAGAGGAATTATTTGCACGCTTTGTTCCCTATAAATTCTCAGGATCTTGGAATGGAAAAGAGTTTCAATTGTAACGATTATCCAAAAATATCATTCAACACTTTTGCCAAACGAATGCCTCCTTTTTGTAATTGCGTTCTTACAGTTTCTAGGTATAAATAGGAATATCTATAACTCAACTTCTCTCCTACTTTTACAGAGCCGTAAACATCATTGGTAATTTTATGCACTTCATTTAACCAAACAATCACAGTTCCTTTTTGTAAAGATGCAATTTGTCCTGAAGATAATTGATCAGCATTCTCAGCCAATTCCAAATAACTCATATTGAAATCTTCAATAATTTTTGTGTCCCAAACTGTGTGTAAATTGGTTCCTTGTCCAAACCATTGTACCTGAATATCATTGCCTCCTTTATCCTCTTTTTTGCCAATATGCATAGGTTGATGCAAATCACCTATCAAATGAATCAACATTTTTAGATGAAAAATTTTGTCTTCTTCTGAACTTTGTTCGTTCTTCAATACTTTGATACAGGTGTCAATTCCGACAACTAAATCTCCTTCAGGATTTTTTTCAGAAGCCTCATAAGTTTCGTCCAAATCCATGTTTACATAATGCCATACTGAATAATTGTTATATTTTCTGTCAGATTTAATCTCGTCTGCATATGTAGAAACGAAAGCCAAACTTTTTCCTTTCAAAAGCTTATCAATATTTTTTTTTGCTTTTTTGGTTAAATGGTTTTCTGCAATTTTTCCAATAACTCTGTGTCCATTTTGTCCCCAAAAAAAAGTATCTTCTTTGATTGATTTTGTAAGAAATAAAAATGGAATAAGTAGTATGAGTTTTAAGTTCATAAAAATAAGTTTTGATAAATTTTTGGCTAAATTACAAAAATTATTGAAGGAATATTTGGAAATGTGAAAAATAATATTTTATATTTGTGATATCATTTTAATATCATATTAATAGAACTAAAACACAAATTATGAAAGCAGAAAAAACGCTTAAACTCGCAAATGGTTACCTTATGTTATTGGTAACTTTAATCTTATTTATTGGAAGTATTGCATTTGCTATTCAGCAAAATAAACCCTTGTATTTAATTGTAACAGTAATTAGTTTTTTTGGTTTTTTTGGATTTATATTGGTAAATCCAAATAATTCGCGAGTAATTTTATTGTTTGGAAAATATGTTGGAACCGTAAAAGACAATGGATTATTTTGGGCAAATCCGTTGTTTACCAAAAAGAAAATTTCTTTACGTGCCAGCAATTTTGATAGTGAACGTTTGAAAGTAAATGACAAACTTGGAAATCCAATCATGATTTCAACCATTTTAGTTTGGCGAGTTACAGATACCTATAAAGCTGCTTTTGATGTGGATAATTATGAGAATTTTGTTCGAGTTCAAACGGATGCTGCAGTTAGAAAACTAGCAAGTATGTATCCTTATGACAATTTTGCTGATGAAGGTCATGATGAAGATATTACTTTGCGCTCAAGTGTTAACGAAGTTTCAGAAGCGTTAGAAAAAGAAATTGAAGAGCGTTTGGCAATAGCAGGTATTGAAGTTTTAGAAGCACGAATTGGTTATTTAGCATATGCACAAGAAATCGCAAGCGCTATGCTTAAAAGACAACAAGCAACAGCGATTGTTGCAGCACGTCACAAAATTGTAGAAGGTGCTGTAAGTATGGTAGAAATGGCTTTAACAGAATTAAGCAAAAAAAATATTGTGGATTTGGATGACGAACGCAAAGCTGCTATGGTTAGTAATTTAATGGTGATTTTGTGTGGTGATAAAGAAGCTACGCCTGTCGTAAATGCTGGTACGTTGAATCACTAGAATGTTCAAAATTTAAGATTTAAAGTTTTGAGCTGCTGCTAACAATTAAACAATAGAAACAAAAAAAATATGAAAGAATACAAAGTAATAACTTGGAAAATGGGCATGACAAAAAACGATATTCGTTTGGAAGAAACTTTAAATCAGTATGCCAGAGAAGGTTGGGTTGTATCTCAAATTGCAGAACATTCTTCAAGAATTGTTTTTGAACGAGATAAAAATCGATAACCAATGAAAGTGTTTAAAGAAGAGCAGCGTTTCTCACAACTTTGGCTGATTATTCTCATCATTTTCAGCTCTTTAGTGCCAATCGGAGTTGTGATTAATGAATATCAAAAGGATGAAAAGCCGTTTTCTTTAGAAATGGTTTTGCTAATTATTTTTGTTATTTTATTACCATTAGCAATTGTTTTTGTCTTTAAACTTTCTACAAGAATTGATGAACAAGGAATTCATTACCGATTTTTTCCCTTTCATTTTTCTGATAAAAAAATTAGCTGGAATGAAATTTCAAAAGCCTATGTAAGAACCTATGATCCTTTAGGAGAATATGGAGGTTGGGGTTTGAAAGGTGGGAATTTTTTCAATAAATCAAAAGGAACTGCCATCAATGTTGCTGGTGATATTGGCATTCAATTAGAGCTTAAAAATGGTAAAAAACTATTGATCGGTACTCAAAAAGAAAATGAAGCAAAAAGTGTTATCCAAACGTATCAAAACAACATATTATGATTCGAATGATTTTTTACTTATCAATAATTCTATTGTCAATTGCAACTTCATTTGCACAATTGAAAACGGAAGAAATCAATCTAAATAATGGTGTAATTCAATTGCCTGGAACATTGAGTTATACTTTTGAAAAAAGTCCTTTGCTGATTTGGATTCATGGTTCAGGTGGTGTTGACAGAGATGGAAATCCTGCAAAATATATTCGTCAATTTAGAGAAGCTGTCAACAAGGAAAATTTGGCTTTTTTTAGTTATGACAAACGAACTGCCAATCCAAAAAATGCTGCTTTTTTAAATGATGTTTTGATTGATGATTTTGTAAGTGATATTGAAATTGTCATTACTCATTTTAAGAATGATACCCGTTTTTCAAGCATCATTTTAGTGGGGCATAGTCAAGGTTCATTATTGTCAATGTTGGCATCAAAAAATGTGGATAAACTCATTTCAGTAGCTGGCGCTGGAGAAACTATTGATAAAATTATCATCAGACAAATTACCAATCAAAATGCAGCATTGGGAGAAATTACTGCACAACACTTCAAGGAACTGAAAGAAAATGGCAGTATAAAGGAGGTAAATCCAAATTTAATTTCACTTTTTGCTTCACAAAATCAATCATTTTTAAGTTCGTGGGTTGAACTGAATCCAATTGATGAAATCAAAAAAATAAACATACCAACCTTGATTATTCAAGGAGATAAAGACATACAAGTGTTGATTTCTGATGCTGAAAACTTATCAAAAGCAAAACCTGACGCACAATTTACAGTAATAAAAAACATGAATCATGTGCTAAAAAAAATTGAAAATGAAGAGGATAATTTAAAATCTTATATGTCTGGTAACTTCCCTATTTCTGATGAATTTATCAAAGCAATTATTGAATTTGTTGTAAAAAAATAGGATAAAATTTCAAAACCAATGTCTAAAAAGAAAGCATTTGCACTACGAATTAATGAAGACATGCTCAACATGATTGAAAAATGGGCTGCAGATGAATTTCGTTCTACAAACGGACAAATAGAATGGATGCTGCAACAATCTCTTAAAGATGCCAAAAGAGAATCAAGAAAAAATCAGGAAGAGTAAATTTTTAAATATATTTATTTTTCATTCTTGTTGTAAATCAAATTAAAAAATCTCATATATTTATGTAGTTTTATAGTTTCAACAATTTTTAAATTCTAATTAAACAACTGATTTAGTTATAAATAACTTTTAATTGTTAGAGCGTTAAACCTAAAGTGAAGTCCAGAAATCACTTCCAAAAAACGGGGCGTTTCCGAAAAGCCTTATGAGTAGGTCAATCAAACAACTATTATTTATGAAAAAAAATTTAGCCGAATTTATTGGAACCTTTTGGTTGGTTCTGGGAGGTTGTGGAAGTGCAGTTTTGGCTGCTGGATTTCCTGAAGTTGGAATTGGACTTGTAGGAGTTTCTCTTGCTTTTGGTCTTACTGTTTTGACTATTGCTTATTCATTGGGTCACATTTCTGGAGCTCATTTGAATCCTGCAGTAACTATTGGACTGTGGATGGGAGGAAGAATTGAGGCAAAAGAAATTGTACCTTATATTATTTCTCAAATTCTTGGTGGAATTGCAGCAGCAGGAGTTTTATACGTTATAGTTACAGGAAATGGAAGTGAAATTGGCTCATTTGCCGCAAATGGTTTTGCCGAAAATTCTCCTGGAGGATATAGTATGAATGCAGCAATTGTTACAGAATTGGTTATGACATTTATGTTTTTAATCATTATTTTGGGAGCAACAGACGAAAAAGCACCCAAAGGTTTTGCTGGTTTGGCAATTGGTTTGGCATTAACTTTAATACATTTGATCAGTATTCCTGTAACGAATACTAGTGTGAATCCTGCAAGAAGTATCAGTCAAGCAGTTTTTGTGGGTGATTGGGCTTTAAATCAATTATGGCTTTTTATCTTAATTCCAATTATTGGCGCAGCTTTGGCTGGAGTGGTTTATAAATTTCTTAAAAAGTAAATTAATCTAACTAACTGAAATTCAATTAAAATAACTCATAAAAAATACGACTTTGTTTGGTTACAAAGTCGTATTTCATTTTATTAGAAAAAAGCGTTTCTGAAAATTTTAAAATATTATTAAAAAGAAAATTTATCAACCCAAAAACTCACTTTCACTCTCAATTTCAATAGGAGTTTTATTTGGAACAAACCATCTTGCCGTTAAATTTCCTTTTAATGTTATTGAATCTCCATTCACTTTTAGCCAACTTCCTTCACGCAAACCCATCACAGGTGTAGTATTAAAAACATGAAATTCTTTGATACGTGTTTCCCTAGTTTCACCCATGTGAGTTGAATTTGGCAATGGATCTATAAAATGAGCATTCAAATTGAAAGGTAAACAGCCTAAAGTTTCAAAACTTGGTGGATACACAATTGGCATATCATTTGTTGTCATCATAGAAACGCCACAAATATTGCCTCCAGCACTTGTTCCTAAATAAGGAGTTCCGTTTTCAATTACTTTTTTCAACACAGAAATCACATTGTTTTTATACAATTGATTTACCAATTCAAAGGTATTTCCTCCTCCTGTAAAAATAGCTTTGGCATTTTCTAAAGCTTCTGTTGGGTTGTCAAATTGATGAATTCCAACAACTTTTTTTGATATTTTAGCGAACGCATTTTTTACAATCCTTGTATATTCATCATAGGAAATGCCACTTGGTCTTGCATACGGAATAAACAAAACAGTGTCTGTATCTTTGAATAAAATACTTATTTCAGGCAACAAATAAGCCAAAAAATCACTTCCATAAACTGTAGAAGTACTTGCTATAATCATATTTTTCATAACTCAAAAATAAAATAATTTCGGAATTATACATCAAATTTGTTAAAAAATTTAGATGCTTCGAATTGATTTTGATTTGAATGATTGAACTTTTTTTTGAAATAGAATTCTTGGCTGAAAAAATATTTAGAAATCTGAAACTCCATAACTTTTAACAAAAGTTTACATTCATCAAAAATAATATGTTGAAAAAAAACAATAAGTTTGAATTATGTTTTTGCTTATGATTTCAAAAAGACTTTTTTTTAGCTTTTTTTTATTAATTAACTTATCATTATTCGCTCAAAAGAAAAATATTATTTTAAGCGGAAAAGTGACAGATTCGCTTGGAATTGTAAAAAATGCAAACATCATCAATCTAAAAACAAATCAAGGAACTTTTTCAAATGACGAAGGTTTGTTTCGAATTTTTGTTTCTGAAGGCGATAGTATTCAATTTTCCTCAATTCAACATTACACTAAAAAAATAGGCGTGAATAAAAAGATTTTTAATGATAAAAACATTGAAATTACATTAACTGCTTCCACTTATTTTTTAGACGAATTTGAACTGAAAAAGCACAATCTCTCTGGAAGATTGGGAATTGACACTAAAAATGTACCTATTGACAAAAAAGACTCACTCTTAAAAAAAGTCATGGATTTCTCCAAAGTGAATATGAAAATCGTTGAAGGTGATGATTATATTGATACTAGAGTTCGTCCACAAATAGTTACAGTTGATCCAACTGCACGATTTGCTGGAGCTGGAGCAGGCATATCAATGGCATTCAAAAACTCAGAAAAATTGTGGGCTTTGCGCAAAGAATTAGAACGTAAAAAAGCATTTCCATATAAATTATTATCAGAATTGGGTGATAAATTTTTCTTTGATGATTTAAAAATTCCTTTAGATAATTATTTTCATTTTTTAGAATATTGCAATCCTCTGGGAATTGAAAAAATGCACAAAGAAGGAAGACTTTTAGAGGTTATAAAAATTTTAAAAACAGAAAGTGTCACTTATCTAAAAATCATAAAAAATGAGTAAATTAGCGACTTATTTTGCGAAAAGCATTTTATGAAAATTCAAAAAACTTTCCTCATATTTTTAATTATTCCGTTATTGTCATTTTCGGTTCATAAATATTATTTGAGTTTGACTCAAATAAAATACAAACCCGAAGCAAAATCTGTACAAATCATCATCAATGTTTTTATGGATGATATAGAATTGGCTTTAAACAAAGACTATAACATTGATTTACAACTTACAACGAAAAAAGAATTGCAAAATAATGATGTCTATTTTGAAAAATATTTAAGAGAAAAATTACAATTTTCGATTGATGGTTCTTCTAAAAAATTCAATTACATTGGCAAAGAATATGAAAATGATTTGGTCTATTTTTATCTTGAAATTGAAAATATAGCATCTGTAAAAAATATTCAAATTAGTAATAAAATTCTCACAAAACATTTTCCTGACCAACAAAATTTAGTAAAAACCAATGTGGGAAAAGTAAATAAAAGCATCCTGTTGAATAAAGACGAAACCTCAGGAACTTTAGAACATTAATTAATTCAACCTTCAACACTCATGAAAAAAATCGGATTTCTAATTCTTTCACTTGTTTTTTTTAGCAATTTAAACGCTCAAATCACAAAAAAAGGACACACAAATGAAAACAAATTCAAACAAATGTATGATTTGTTAGCAACACCAAATGAACAACACAATGCAAGTGGTGCACCAGGAAAAGGCTACACTCAGCAAAAAGTAGATTATGTTATCGACATCACTTTAGATGATGATAAAAAACAAATTTCAGGTGCAGAAACCATTACCTATCACAATAATTCTCCTGATAAATTAGAGTTTTTATGGGTACAATTAGACCAAAATATGCGAGCAAAAAACTCAAAATCGCCTGATATTGAAGCAACTAAAATACCTGAAAAATTATCCAAAGCTCGTTTTAACAGAACTTTTCCAGACGAACCTTTTGATGGTGGATTTAATATTATGAGCGTAACAAATGTAGATGGTTCTCCACTTTCACATACCATCAATCAAACCATGATGCGTATTAATTTGCCAAAACCACTAGCTTCTGGTGAAAAATTTAAATTCAATATCAAATGGTGGTACAATATCAATAATCACAGAGTTGATGGTGGACGTTCTGGCTATGAACATTTTCCAAAAGATGGAAATAATAACTACGTAATTGCGCAATTTTATCCAAGATTATGTGTCTATAACAATGTGGAAGGTTGGCAAAATGACCAATTTTGGGGAAGAAGTGAATTTGCTTTAGAGTTTGGAGATTTTACTGTAAATATCACAGTTCCTGAAGATCATATGTTGGGCGCAACTGGTGTTTTATTGAACGAAAAAGAAGTATTATCAAAAACGGAATTGCAAAGATTGGCTTTGGCTAAGAAAAGTTTTGACAATCCTGTAGTAATTAGAACGCAAGAAGAAGCTACAAAAATTGAAAAATCTAGAGCTACAAAAACAAAAACTTGGAAGTTTTTTGCAGAAAACGTAAGAGATTATGCGTTTGCAACATCACGAAAATTTATTTGGGATGGAATGGCTGTTGACATTTATGGCAAAACAGTGATGGCTTATTCTTTATATTCCAAAGAAGCAAATCCTTTGTATGGTGATCATTCCACAAGAGCAGTTGCGCAAACTTTAAAAACCTATTCACAATATACTTTTGATTATCCTTATCACAAAGCAATTTCTGTTGACGGACAAATGGGAATGGAATATCCACAAATTTGTTTCAATCCAGGAAGACCAGAACCTGATGGAACATATTCTGACAGAGTAAAATATACCATGATTAAAGTAACCATTCACGAAGTAGGTCACAACTTTTTTCCTATGATTGTAAATTCGGATGAAAGACAATGGACTTGGATGGATGAAGGATTAAACTCATATCTAGAGATGTTGGCAGAATTGGCATACGATCCAAACTTCCCAATGTCAAGAGGATTGCCAAAAAATATTGTGAATTATATGAGTGGTGATCAATCAAAAATTGCACCTATCATGTCTAAAGGTGATAATGTTTTCAGTTTTGGAAATAATGCTTATGGCAAACCTGCAACTGGACTTTGGATGTTGCGTGAAACCATTATGGGTAAAGAATTATTTGACCATGCTTTCAAAACATATGCACAAAGATGGATGTTTAAACATCCAACACCAGAAGACTTTTTTAGAACAATGGAAGATGCTTCTGGTTTTGATTTAGATTGGTTTTGGAGAGGTTGGTTTTTCACAACAGATGTAACTGATATTGGAATCAAAGGAGTAAAAAAATTCTACACATCAACAAATGATGATGAATCTGTAAGTTTTATCGAAGATACTTCTGAAGGTTTGGGTTTTGCAACAACACAATCCAAATATCATTATGAAATAACCTATGATAAACCAGGAGGTTTGGTAATGCCAATTATTGTTGAATTTACATACAAAGATGGAACAAAAGAACGCAAAACCTATCCAGCACAAATTTGGCGTTTGAATGATGATGAAGTAACCAAAGTTTTTACATCGAGTAAACAAATAGAAAGTATAATTGTTGATCCAGATTTAGAAACAGCAGATGTAGATACCTCAAACAATAGTTTCCCTAGAGAAAAAGGCGATAAATTCGATACATTCAAAAAAGAAATTAAAGGATAATTTTACACTTTATATTACACAAAAAGCCCATGAAACAAATAATGGGCTTTTTTTTTGGTAAGGGTTTGTTAAATTTTGCTATTTTTTTACATTTTTTAATGTTAATTGTTACCTTAGACGACTATTTTCAAATTAAATTCAAACAACTACAAATGAAAAAAATTTCTTTACTACTTTTTTCGTTTTTCTTCATCACAAGTGTTTTTGTGGCGCAAGAAACTACTGAAAAAAAAGGAACACAAAAAGGGCATACTGACGAAAATAAGTTTCGTCAAATGAAAGATTTGTTGGCAACACCCAATGACCAACACACAGCTTCAGGCGCTCCTGGACATCAATACACGCAACAAAAAGTAGATTATGTGATGGACATTCGTTTGGAAGAAAGTACCAACAAAATTTATGGTGATGAAAAAATCACTTATCACAACAATTCAAAAGATGTGTTGGATTATTTATGGGTTCAGTTAGATCAAAATATGAGGGCTGACGATTCTAAAACTCCTTTAGCAAAATCCAATGCAGCAGCTGCTTTTTTAACTCCTGAAAATTTCAAAAAAGAGTTTATGAAAGAAGGAAAAGGTTTTGGTTTCAATATCGAAAAAGTAACCACTGCTGATGGAAAACCTTTATCGTATTTAATCAATTGGACAATGATGCGCATCAATTTGCCAAAACCATTGAATCCAGGAGAAAAATTTGTGTTTAACATTAAATGGAATTACAAAATCAACAACTCTGTAAAAGATGGAGGACGTTCTGGTTTTGAAGATTTTCCTGATGGAAACAACAATTATACTATTGCTCAATTTTTTCCAAGATTGTGTGTTTACAATAACGTAGAAGGATGGCAAAATATGCAGTTTTGGGGACGTAGTGAATTTGCTTTAGAATTTGGAGATTACGAAGTAAAAATCACAGTTCCATCAGATCATATCATGGAAGCAACAGGAGATTTATTAAACGAAAAGGATGTATTAACTAAAGAACAACGTGCTCGTTTTGAAAAAGCAAGAAAATCGTTCAAAGATCCTGTGATTATTGTTAGCCAAGCTGAAGCTGAAGTTACTGAAAAAGGACGTGCAACAACCACTAAAACCTGGCATTATAAAGCGAATATGGTACGTGATTTTGCTTTTGCAACTTCAAGAAAATACATTTGGGATGCAATGGCTGTGAATATTAATGGTAAAACTGTAATGGCTACTTCATTATATCCAAAAGAAGGAAATCCTTTGTGGGAAAAACATTCAACAAGAGTGGTTGCAAATACCTTAGAAGAATATTCAAAGTTAACTTTTGATTATCCTTATTCAAAAGCAGTTTCTGTACATGCAGACAGACAAGGAATGGAATATCCAATGATTTGTTTCAATTATGGTCGTCCAAATCCTGATGGAACCTATTCTGACAGAGTTAGAGATGGAATGATTGGCGTGATTACACATGAAGTTGGTCATAATTTCTTCCCTATGATTGTAAATTCTGATGAAAGACAATGGACTTGGATGGATGAAGGAATAAATTCATTTGTAGAGATTTTAGCTGAATTAGATTACGATCCAAACTTCAATACTGGAAACTTGCCAAAAGATATTGTACGTTATATGGGTGGTGATCAAAGTAATATTTCACCAATCATGTCTCAAGGAGATTATGTAAAACAATTTGGACCAAATGCTTATACAAAACCTGCTGCAGGATTGTATATGTTGCGTCAAACCATTATGGGACCAGAATTATTTGATTATGCATTTAGAACATATGCACAAAGATGGATGTTTAAACATCCAACTCCAGAAGACTTTTTTAGAACCATGGAAGATGCTTCTGCAATGGATTTAGATTGGTTTTGGAGAGGTTGGTTTTATACCACTGATGTAACAGATATTGGAATTAAAGATGTAAAACCTTTGTATTTGACAGACAAACCAAGTGAGCGTGTGCAAAAACTAAAAGCACAGTATAAAGATTACTTTGATAGTTTAGGAGATTTAGTGTATGTTACTGATATTAAAGAAGATGCGAATCCAAAAGCGATGTCAAAATATGTTGATGGAAAAGAAGTTCCTTCTTTTATTTATTCAGTTGAATTTGACAAACCAGGAGGTTTAGTAATGCCAATTATTGTAGAATTAACCTACAAAGATGGTACAAAAGAAAGACAAACTTTCCCTGCACAAATTTGGATGCAAAACGATAACTCTGTAAAAAGAGTGTTTGCTTCATCAAAAGAAATAGTTAGTATAACTGTTGATCCGGATTTAGAAACTGCAGATGTAGACACATCAAACAATAGCTGGCCTAAAAAAGAAACTGACAAGTTTGATCAGTTTAAAAACAAAGCACAAAACTAAATTACCTTTAATTTAAACAAACAAAAAGCCCCAAATTTGGGGCTTTTTTCGTTTTTAAAATGAATTGAATGCTGTTTCTTTAAATTTATGTAATTTACGTATTTATGTAAGTTCAAAATATAAATGGTTGAAAGCTCGCAAAGGATCAAGTCTTTCTAGACCAGAAACTACGATGATTTATACACATGTAAAGCGAAAAGATTTAATGCAAA
>DAIUBY010000006.1:20424-55388 GCA_036846425.1 Polaribacter sp. | reverse complement strand
TTTATTTTTGTTCCAATTGGTAAAAATAAATCAACTCTTGATCCGAATTTTATAAATCCAGCATCAGTTCCTTGCAATACAGTTTCACCTTCTTTGGCGTAATTTACAATTCTTTTGGCTAAAGCTCCTGCAATTTGTCTGTATAAAACTTTTCCAAAAGATTCATTTTCGATAACCACAGTTGTTCGTTCATTTTCTGTTGAGGCTTTTGGATGCCAAGCAACCAAGTATTTTCCTGGATGATATTTGCTATAAGCGATTTTTCCACTCATTGCATATCTTGTAACATGAACATTGATTGGGGACATAAAAATTGAAACTTGAAGTCTTTTATCTTTAAAATATTCAGGCTCTTCAACTTCTTCAATTACTACAACTTTTCCATCAACTGGAGCAATGATTTGAGTATCATTTTTATTAGAATTTCTTTTTGGATTTCTAAAAAATTGAAGAATTAAAACGACAAAAACAAGTGTTAAAACTTGTGTAATTTTGATTGCCAATGTAGTTTCAAAAACTTTTTCTGCTCCTAGAATAATTGCAATGGCAATGGCAAATGTGATTGAAATAATTTTGTAACCTTCTTTGTGAAATCGAATCATTTTTAAATTATAAAATTTATATACAAATATACGAATGGTGAGGCAAACAGCAAACTATCTAATCTGTCTAAAATGCCTCCATGTCCTGGCATTAAATTACCACTATCTTTTAAGTTAGCTTGTCTTTTGAATTTTGAAACTACCAAATCTCCAATTGTTCCAAAATTTGATACTATTAACGCAATCATCATCCAATTAAATAATGAAAAGTGTGGATAAACCTTACTAATTACCAATGCTGCTAATAAAGAAAAAACCATTCCTCCAAAAAATCCTTCCACAGTTTTATTTGGTGAAACTGATGGAAATAGTTTTCTTTTTCCTAAGTTTTTTCCAACTAAAAAAGCAAAAGAATCATTAATCCAAATGATTGATAAAATACTAATCATCAAATATGGATGAAATGTACCTTCTGAAAATGGCAATAAAACCAAGAAACAAAATGAAAAAATAATATATCGAATTGTAATTGCCAATTTACTTTTATCGTCTTTATAATGGATAATTTTTTTAGTAAAAAGTTGGTACGAAAAAAATAAAGAGGAAGCTAAAGTGATAAAAAGAATACCTGAAATTGCAAAATTTTCTTGTCTTGAAAACATTAAAAAAAGTGTAGCAAAAAAAATTATGTAGGGAGCAAAAGATGTAAGTTGAATCATTTTTCCAAATTCCCATAAACATAACAATCCGAAAAATGTTATTAAAATAAGATAGGATTCTTGTGAAAAAAGAATCGAAAAAAGAAATAAACCCACATAAACACTTCCTGAAAAACTCCTTCTAAAAAGGTTGCTCATATTACAAATCTTCTAAAAGCAACAAATATAAGTTTTTTGAATTATTGTTACCGTAGTTTAAAAAATTATCATCAGATTTATTGATATTATAATTTTTTATTGCAGAAATATTGGTTGGTAAAACCTGTTTGTAATTCATTTTTATACCTGTCAAACCTTGTCCTGAATTTTTTACAATTTGGCTTGTAGTTGCATAAATAATGAAATTTTTCGGAAATTCGGCAAGTCTTGTACTTCCCAATTGATTGGAGGAAAATAAAATATCCCCATTATCAGCAATTAAATGCTCGCAAGTAGAAAAAACGGGCGTTTCATCAGAAAAATTTGTAACGATTTTTGCTTCGTTTTTGGTAAAAAAAGTAGCTAAGTTTTTGTTTAAAAGGTATAATTCATTCCAATTATTTTCTGATAAAACATTTTTTAGATTAACTACAACTTCGGCATTTTTGACACAATAGAGAAACTTTCCTCCTTTTTTCAAAAAATTATGGACAAATAAATCGTCCATAAACAAGTTTACAGGTTGTTTTTCAACAACTGGATTTTCTTGATTTGAAAGGTTAAAAAGTTTCTTTAAAAAATTCATTAAATTAGTTATTCTTCTGTAATTTCTTCAACTGCGGGAACATCAACAACCTTTTTTTCTACAATTGGTTCTTCAAATTCAAAGGGTCTTTCTCCAAATATTTTCAATAAATCATCTTTGAAAATGACTTCTTTTTCTAATAATAATTCTGCTAAGGTCGTTAATTTTTCTTTATTATCTTCTAAAATTTTCAAAGCTCTTTGATATTGATTTTCAATCATCTTAGAAATTTCAGCATCTATTTTTCTTCCTGTCTCTTCACTATAGGGTTTTACAAAAGCGTCATTTCCTGATGAGTCATAATAAGTAATGTTTCCTAATTCATCATTCAAACCATACACAGTAACCATAGCTCTTGCTTGTTTGGTTACTTTTTCCAAATCACTTAAAGCTCCAGTTGAAATTTTATCAAAAATTATTTTCTCTGCTGCTCTTCCTCCTAATGTTGCACACATTTCATCTAACATTTGTTCTGTTTGTACAATCATTCTTTCAGCGGGTAAATACCAAGCTGCACCTAATGATTGTCCTCTTGGAACAATAGTAACTTTTACTAATGGAGCTGCATGTTCTAACATCCAACTGATTGTTGCATGACCAGCTTCGTGAAAAGCAATTACTTTCTTTTCTCTTGGCGTAATCATTTTATTTTTCTTTTCTAAACCTCCAACAATTCTATCAACTGCATCTAAAAAATCTTGTTGCTGAATGGCTTTTTTACCTGTTCTTGCAGCAATTAAAGCTGCTTCATTACACATATTTGCAATATCAGCACCTGAAAAACCTGGTGTTTGTTGTGCTAGAAAATCAATATTTACATCATTTGCCAATTTTAATGGCTTGATATGCACATTAAAAATTTCGTTTCTTTCACGAATGTCTGGTAAATCAACATAAATTTGACGATCAAAACGTCCTGCACGCATCAAAGCTTTGTCTAAAACATCAGCTCTGTTGGTTGCCGCTAAAACAATTACATTTACATCTGTTCCGAAACCATCCATTTCTGTAAGCAACTGATTGAGTGTGTTTTCACGTTCATCATTTCCACCTGTCATACTATTTTTTCCACGAGCTCTTCCAATTGCGTCAATTTCATCAATAAAAATTATTGAGGGTGATTTTTGAGCTGCTTGTTTGAATAAATCACGAACTCTTGATGCTCCAACTCCAACAAACATTTCCACAAAATCAGAGCCTGAAAGAGAGAAAAATGGAACCCCAGCTTCACCTGCAACTGCCTTTGCTAACAAGGTTTTTCCTGTTCCTGGAGGACCTACTAATAAAGCTCCTTTCGGAATTTTTCCTCCAAGTGAAGTATATTTTTCTGGACTTTTTAAGAAATCAACAATTTCTTGAACTTCTTCTTTTGCGCCTTCTAAACCAGCAACATTTTCGAAAGTTGTTTTTACTTTGGTATCTTTATCAAACAATTTAGCTTTGGATTTTCCGATGCTAAAAATTTGACCTCCACCTCCTGCACCACCACCTGCACCTGACATTCTTCTCATAAAAAACAACCAAACAGCAATTAAAATGATGAATGGTAAAAACCCAATAATCATATCTAAAATGCTTGTTTTTTCTTTGTTTCTAACGTCAACAATCAAACTACTATTTTCTTCTTTTGCTTTTGAAATACTGTCTTCAAAGTTTTTTAAATCGCCAAAATTGTATTCATACACAGGTGCTCCAGGTCTGTAAAATGCTGAAGATGTGGCTTTTTTGTGAACTTCTTTATTTAAAGCTTCCTGTGTTAAATAAATTTGTGCAATGTCTTTGTTGATGATAAAAACCTCTTTGATATCATTGTCTTTTAGCAAAACTTCAAATTTATTTTTTGAAATGGTGTTTGAAGCCAAATCGCCACTATTAAAAAATTGAATAGCAATAATTGCAATAATTATTGCACCATATATCCAATAAGAGCTAAATTTGAATTTAGGTGTATTGTTCTTTATATCTTTATTTGAATCGCTCATTTATTTCAAATCAATTAAATTTAACTGGATTTATTTGGGTAATTTTTGCATCTCCCCACAAACTTTCAATGTCATAAAAGTCTCTAACATGCTTTTGAAAAATATGCACTACTACATTTACATAGTCCATTAACACCCATTCAGCGTTTGTTTCGCCTTCAACATGCCATGGTTTGTCTTTGATTTCTTTACTTACAACTTTCTGAACAGAGCCAGAAATTGCATTTACTTGTGTATTGGAATTTCCGGAACAGATTATAAAATAATCACACACTGTATTCTCTATATTTCTTAAGTCTAATAACTGAATATTTTCTCCTTTTACATCATCAATTCCTTTGATAATAAACGCTATTAATTCGTCAGCGCTTGCTTGTTTTTTTGTCATTAAATTTTTACTAAATTTTTGCGCAAAGTTATTATTTTTTTGCGACAAATTTGCTTAATATTGAACTTGTTTAAACATAATTTAACAGATTGAAAATAATCAAACTTGATGCCATTCCATCAACCAATACTTTCCTCAAAGAATTATCTAAAAATGGACCTCTTGAACATTTTACAATTGTAGCAACTGCAGACCAGACTAATGGTAGAGGACAACAAGAAAGTGTATGGTTTTCTGAACCTAATAAAAACCTTACTTTTAGTGTTTTTTTGAGAGATTTAGCCCTTGAAATAAAACACAAAAAATACCTGAATTTTGCGATAAGTTTAGCAGTTTTTGAGGTTTTAAAATCCAAGGAAATACCCAATTTGACAATAAAATGGCCTAACGACATTATGTCAGGAAATAAAAAAATATGTGGCATTTTGATTGAAAATTCGATTCAAAAAAATTGGATTCAAAATTCAATTGTTGGAATTGGTTTGAATGTGAATCAAGAACATTTTTCAGAAACTGTAAAAAATGTAAGTTCTTTAAAAATTATTTCAAAAAAATATTTTGATTTAGACATTTTACTAAATGAAATCTCTTTAGAATTAAAAAATCATTTACAGTTTTTATCAAAAAAAAATTACCAACTTTTAGAAAATAATTACTTGAAAGAGTTATTTCAAATTCATAAAATAAAAATGTTCAGAGATACCGAAAACCAACTTTTTGTTGGCATTATAAGAGGAATTTCCGAAGTTGGAAATATTATGATTGAGCAGGAAAATGGAAATTTTAAAGAATTTGGAGTGAAGGAAATTTCTTTTGCTTAAATAATTATTCAATCCTTTCTAAATATCATTATAAATATTCTTTTTATTTTTTTAAAATTGAAAAACTTCAAAAAAATATAGTAAAACAAAAAAGGAATAAAAAAATGAAATACATTTTTAATGTTAAAATCTGCTAAGTTATTGATGACGGTTATAATATATATTACAAAATCATAAGGAAAAGTGAGTAAATAAAGTCCATAATTTTTTATAGAAAAATAAAGAAAAATGAATACAAACGATTGATTAATAAAAGCATATAAAATTAAAAATATATTTTTAAAAGTATAATTAAACGTAGCTTTTAAAAAAAAGACATTATAAAATACTTAAGAAGAAGTTAACTGTTTTTGGATAAATTAGGATAATTTAAACCATCAGATAAAACCCAATAACCATCATTTCTTAAAAATGGGTTTAAATTCCATAAAGAATGTAAAAAAATAAATGTTCCAATGATTACAAACATTTCCATATTTGCAACTAACCCGAAAACAATGTAAACACAAGACATTATAGATTCAAAATAAATACCTGAAAGATTTACAATAATTCTTTTAAACCTTGATAATTTCCAAATATCAGAAACATCTGCAAAATATACAGGTGTAAAAAGATAAAATCCGCCACCAATTCCGCCATGTTTTGCACCAAAATATTTTGCAGAACTTGCGTGATCAAATTCATGAAATGTTACGCTAATAAAGCCTAGTAAACCAAAGTACAACCAATTAAGTTGCGTTAAATCATAAGCAATTAATGTGTTGTAATATTGAAAAGTTATTGTTGATAAAAAAATAAAAATCAAACCTAAAAAGGAATACATTAAATTTGGAACAAAAAGAAATTTTTAATAAAGTGTTATTAAATCTACAACTTTTGCAGGTAATACAATAAAACTTAATTTCAAATAACTTGGTTTACCAATTGGCTGAACATCAATATTTTTGTTTTCAATTATGCCATATTTGGCTAAATTTTTAAAATAAAAATCTTCTAAAAAATCAATATCAACTTCATTATCATTGACTAAATTTTTTATATTTTCTAAAGTATTAATTCCATTTGCTAATAAAAGTAAATCGTGACTTTCTTGAGAAATTTTTAATCTATAATCAAATTTAGTTTGATGAATGTAATAACTTTCTTGGTCAAACTTTGAAATTGATAAATCAGATGAGCAAACAGGAATTAGTTTTGATTTTTCCATATATAAAGGCTTCTTAATGCTGAAATAGTTGTAAATAATCTATTAAATTCATGTGAACGAACACCAATGCCATAAGTTTGTACTTCATAATTTTCATTAATTGGATTTATTTCATTAGGTCTTGGAATAGACAAACTGTTACTTTCTTGCCTAGAACCATCTTCAAACTGATTTTTAATTAAATAATCTGCAATTTTTGAAATTAACTCTTTAAAAGATTTATTAAAGGTTAAAATTTCTAATGCTAAAGCCGTGAAAAATAAATTTATACCATAAGTATCTTTGTAAAAACCATTTTCTACCTTTAATGAAATAAAATTTTGAATTTGTTCCATTTCATTTTTTAAATTCAATTTTTGATAGGTCAAAAACAAATAATATAAAGTATAAATATTATCTGACCACCAATAAGCACTAATGTTTTCCAAATTTATTTGTTTGAAATTTTCTAAAAGTTTGTTTTTGATGTTAGGAAGTTTATCAGAAATTACTAAAAATATAAACTAACTGCACTTACACAGTGATGACCAGTACACCAACCATCTACATTTTCTATATTTTTGTCTGCAAGAGCATTAATTAGAAAATTAGGGTCATTATATGTTGCAAAATAATCAGAATTAAAGTAACTATTACAGTTATCATAATTGAAATTGTTTAAATTATTAAGAAAATATAAAGAAATTAAAGCAAAATTTGTAGAGTCTGCGTCATCTATCCAAGTGGAATTATAACCCCACACATTATTTTTAAATTTTGAAGATAAAATAAAATTTGAGGCTAATTCAATTTCATTTTCAAAGTATTTTTTAAGTTCGTTTTCACTTACAATTTTTGAAAGCACAAATGAGGAAGACCAAATATTACTAAAGCCTCCTTGGTTATAAAAATCACACCACTGGCTACTAATCAAACTTTTTTTGATGTATAAAATACTGTTTTCAATAGCATTATCAAGACTATTCATTTCTAATAAAACATAACTTTTATCTATATCTACTTCAAGCTGAAATAAATAACTTTCAATTTCTCTTATCGAATTTTGAAATTTTATTTTCATTTCAGAAATATGATTAAACCAAAGTGAATTTGTAAGTTTTTGTTCTATTAGAAGTTTTAAAGCTTTATCTAATGCTTCAATGCCTTGATTAGAAATTTTTATTGCAAAACCTTCAATATAAAATATTTTTTTGCGATACTCTACAGAATATTCCTCAAAATATTTGCTGTCAAAATTGTAAATACACCAGTTAAATTGTTTATTATCATAATCATTTACAAAATCTAAAACATCGTCATTTAATTGATAAGCAATAGAAAAATAGTCATGTGTTTGAAGTAAGATTTTATAAACATTTTCAGATTTTTTATGATCAAGTAAAAACATTCCATCGATGGCACAATTGCCAAAAGTTGCTTTTAAAATGGCTAATTTGCTATAATTTTCAAAACTTGGATTTTCATTAATTTGTTTTTCAAGCAAAATAGCCTTTTGATAATCCATTTTTCTTTGATTCCAAAACGTCCAAAAATTTGAATTTAAAGGATAAAGCGAAGATAGAATTTTAACAGATTCTTCTTGACAAACCATTGAAGGAAAAAGTAAATCTAGGTTTTTATCATCAATTACTTTGTCTAAAAAAATAGTTGCTTGGTAATACAAATAACCAGCAATACAAAGCATGTCTAACTTTTCTTCATCAACTTGAAAGTATTGAGTAAACAAAAAAGGATAATACAAATAAAAATATGGATTACTATTTATAAAATCTTCATTTACTAATTTTTTTTTAAAATTCGTATCAATAACTAAACTTGAGACGTAGTTCGTAAATAATGTTTTTGAAATTTTTCTTCAAAATTATACTTAATGATTATTAGTTACGGATTTAAACTAAAAATCGAAATTAGTTTCAACGTAATATTTGTCTTTTAATTTATTTAAATTTTTAATAAAATAAATTAATTCTTCATCAAGTAGTAATTGATTTTGCTTTTCCCAGAAAGACTTCTGATAATTAAAATCAGCTTTGAACAAGTCTTTTTTTGATGAGAAATTACTATTAATTTTAATATTCGTATTATTTTTAACAACTATAATCTCGTAAGAAGCCTCATATATATTCTTAACACCATTATTTATTACTTCTACAACATTTTTTAATTTTCCACTGTTTAAAAAATATTTATTTAAACTTATATTTTTTTTGTAGTCTACAAATAACTCATTACCTATTGTTCTCCACTGAACATTTTTATCAGTTTTATAAGGTATCGTTGAAATATTTTCAAAAACAGTTTTGTAAAAAACTTTATTAAATGAATGATCATTTAAATTTACAATATAAAATCCTTCTAAACTTTTTTGATCATTATTAGAACTGTTTTTACTAAAATCTATTTTCGAGTGACTATCATCCAACAATTTATCCTCTTTGTAATTATAAATTGTAGGTACTGTAAAAATTGAAGAAAACCATTTAAATAATTCTTCAAATGATAATAATTTAAATTGTTCTTCTTTTTTTGACTTTGGTGTGATACCTGCCTTTCTTATATTTAAAACTTCAACATTAAATTCTAATTCCTTATAGACTTGATTAGTAAAAAGTGAATTTCGTTGAATATTAACTACCATATCTTGTATTTTAACAATTTCTTCATTCTTTCTTAGAACACATCGTAAAAATAATTCATCATTAAATGAAAAAAAAGGGTAATTTTCATTCACATTTTCATAAACATTTTTTATTAAATTTTTTTTATCAGTTATAACAATTTCATCTAGGCTTATAACTTTTGATTTAAAAAAAATCGTGTCGTTTTTATTTAAATATGAGAAGTTTGATTTTATTTCATCATATCCAATGTGTGAAAGTATAACAATACTATCATTTGAAATAAAATTAAAAATACCTTCATTATTACTTATTGTATTGTCAAATTGATTGAATATGTGAACATTAGAAATTGGCTTTAATGTTTCCAAATCTAAAATGATATTTTTCGTCACAAATTTTTGAGAAATACACAAGTTAGTTTTTAAAATAATTATAAATAATATTTTAATATATCTCATAAGTTATCTTTTTGAATTAAAATTAAAATAATTTCTTATGCTACATTGTAACATAAGAAATTATTAATTAAAAATTTTATTGCCCACCATCTTCTGTTGGCACTGGAGGCAAAGGTACAGGTACTCCAGGTGTTCCTGTTCCTATTGGGACTCCAGTTTCTCCAGAACCTATATCAGTTCCTGTTCCTGATCCAGGAGCACCAACTACTATGACAACCCAACTCATTTCAAATCTCTGCTCTAAATCCTCAATTTGAAATTTCTCAATTTTCTTAAGCATAATTTTTTGAATTAATTATTAAACAATTCTCTGAACAGTTTTAATTCCATACAGAGCTCTATAGAACTTAATTCTATTAAAAATCAATAGAATTTTAAAAATTGCTTACATTGTTTATTTATTAAATTAAACAAATAAATGCAACTTTTTAAAAGCTAAAATATGTGTTTAGTTAATAGCTAATTAGTCTAAATTAGACTAATACTAAACTATTTTAAGTTTTTAATACTTTAAAAAATATTATAAAATATTAACTCCAAAAAAAAGAACTGTATTTTTGATTGTAAACTCCTTGCTAATTCAAATAGGAATTACTAATTTGATTGCTTGAATTAAAAAAATAAAAATGAATAAAGTTATTGGATCAAAAATATTCGAATTACGCAAACTTAAAGGCTGGAGTCAAGTACAAGTTGCTTATTCTTTACAAATTTCTCAATCTGCGTATGCAAGAATTGAAAGAGGAGAAAGTAATTCATAGGCAAATCATTTGGTTACAATAAGTAACCTTTTTGAGATTTCGCCAGAAGAGCTAATAACGCAACCACATCAAATCAATAAAGTAAAGAAAAATGAATTAGCTATTATTGGTCAAAATAATGGAACGATCAATAGCTTTCCAGAAGGTATTTTAGAAAATATGTTGAAAAGGATTGAGGCTTTGGAGAAGAAGTTTTAATTTCTTTCGCTTAAAGTTTCTCCATGTTTTCTGTCAATGTTTCAATAAAAGTGGTCAATGGTTTTTTTACCATCATTGCCATCATCATATTGAATTCACCATTGAAATCAAGTTGAGTTTCGCAAGAATTATCATCAATTGCAGCAATATCTGCCACCAAATGAAAATCTAGTTTGCTACTTGCAGCACCCAAAGTAATATTAAAATAAGGTGTTTTTTCTTTTAAAACCAATCGAATTTCAGGCATTCCTTTCAATCCGAATAAAAAAGAATCGCCATCAACCTCAAATTTTTGGATAGATTCTGGCATTAACTTTTCAAAATTTTTCAAATCTGATAAAAATTCATACATCGCTTTTTGCGATTTTTGAACTACTACTTTTTTGCCATTTATATTCATAATTTGTGAATTTATTGTTTCCAATCACTTGGGTTTGCACTCCATTCTTTTAATGTAACTAACTCATTTTCATTGATATAATTACTATCTAAAGCTTGTTCTAATAAATATTGATAGTTACTCAATGTAACCAAATTTATGTTTTTATCTTTAAAGTTTTTAGTTGCAACATCAAATCCATAGGTAAAAATCGCAACCATTCCTTTGATTACTGCACCTGCATCTTTCAATGCTTCAACTGCTTGCAAACTACTATTTCCTGTACTGATCAAATCTTCAATAACAACCACATTTTGACCTTTTTCCAAATGACCTTCCACTTGATTTTGCCTTCCATGCTTTTTTGGTTCTGGTCTTACATAGACAAATGGTACTGCTAATTGTTGAGCAACCAAAACACCCATGGCAATTGCACCTGTTGCAACACCCGCAATAATATCTGGTTTTCCGTATTGTAATTCTACAATTTTCGCAATTTCTTCTTTCAAATAAACACGAACTGAAGGATAAGAAAGTGTCAATCTGTTGTCACAATAAATGGGAGATTTCCAGCCAGAAGCCCAAGTAAATGGTTTGTTAGGACTCAATTTTATTGCTTTAATTTGCAATAAAAGTTCGGCAGTTTTTTTTGCTGTATCTTTGTTCATAATCATATCACAAATGTATAAAGTTTTTATAAATGATAAGCCAATAATTATCACATCTTCGTCAAAAAAAGAAAATAATTTTCCTGTATATCTCTTTAAAACCAATGTTTTTGATGAGATTTTTCACAAGTTAAAAAGCGATGATTTAAAAGGTATCATTTTATATTCAACTGATTTAGAGAATGATTGGGGAAATTTTTTAGCAAAATTTGATGTAGTTAAAGCTGCTGGAGGTTTAGTAATCAGCCCAAATAAAGAAGTTCTTTTTATTTATCGAAACAATGTTTGGGATTTACCAAAAGGACATATTGAAAAAAAAGAAAGTATAGAAAATGCTGCAATAAGAGAAGTTGAGGAAGAATGTGGCATTGAAAAATTATTTATTATTCAAAAACTAATTATAACTTATCATATATATTATTTAAACGGACTGAAATTGAAAGAGACTCATTGGTTTTTAATGCATTCTGATGATACAAAAAAGCTAACTCCACAATTAGAAGAAGGAATTACAGAAGTTGTTTTTAAAAACAAAAATGAAATTGAAAATGTTTTCAAAAACACGTACTCAAATATCAAACTTGTTTATGAAACGTATGTAAATTTATGATTTTTTTTAGATTTCAAAACCCTGATCAATTAATGGTAAAGTTCGTATTCTTTTTCCTGTTGCATTAAAAATAGCATTACAAATTGCAGGAGCAATTACAGGAACTCCAGGTTCGCCAACTCCAGTTGGAGGCTCGTTCATTGCATCTATAATTTCAATTGTAATTTTTGGTGCATCTTTCATTCGTGTCATTGGATAATCATAAAAATTATGTTGTTCAACAGCACCTTCTTTTGCAGTTATTTTTCCAAACAATGCTAATGACATTCCAAAAATAGCAGCTCCTTCTAGTTGATTGATTACATTGTCTTTATTCAACACCAAACCACAATCAATAGTTGTCCAAATGTGTTCAATTTTTAAGACATTATTGATGACAGAAACCTCAACTGCAGTCGCAACATAGCTATAAAAACTATAATGAACTGCGATTCCAATTCCATGATTTTCAGGAAGTTTTCTTTTAAAATCAGCTAATTTTGTAGTATTTTCCAACACTTTTTTCATCCGTTTTGAATTGTATGGAAATGCTGATTTTCCATCAATAACTCTGTCTTCTCCAATCATTTCCAACTGAAAATCTAACGGATTTTTATTTGCTGCAAAAGCCAATTCATCAACAAAACAATTGTTCGCAAAACCACTGTGTATGTGAACTACAGAACGCATCCAACCAATTCGTAAATGCGCTTCTGCTTTTACATTCTCTAGTCTGAAATTATCAATTTTATATGGATTATTCGTGAATCCTTGATTCAATTCCAATCCTGAGGCATAATCAGACATTGGCTTGAAAGAAGACACAATTGAAGGCAAAGCAACACGTTGCAACCAACCTGAAAGATTGCCATTTTTATCAATACTTCCTTTGAGATATTGCACACTTGTTGCATGATAAAAACTATGTTTAATATCATCTTCTCTTGTCCAAACAACTTGAACTGGTGCATTTATTTTTTTGGATAGTGCTACAGCTTCCACCACAAAATCTGATTTGGATTTTCTTCCAAAACCTCCACCTAAAAGCGTCACATTGATGGTGATATTTTCTATGGGAATTTCAAAAAAATGCGCAATTTCGGCTCTTGCTGTTTGTGGATCTTGAACTGGCGCCCAAACTTCCACTTTATCTCCTTGAAACCAAGCAGTTGCATTGGGAACTTCCATTGGTGTGTGCACTAAAAATGGCACATGATAAATTGCTTCAATGGATTTTTCAGCATCATTAAAAGCCTTTGAAACATTGCCTACACTTCCTGGAACTAATTTTCCTTTTTTATTTACTCTTTCTGTAAGAATTTCCGTAAATTTTTTAGAATCAATAGTCTGATTTTTCCCAAAATCCCATTCAATTTCTAAAGCTAATTTTCCTTGAAAAGCAGCCCAAGTATTGTTTGCAATAACTGCAACTCCACCTAAAGCTCCAAAAAATTGTCCTATTGGCGGACTCATTTTTTCTAATAAAAAAACTTTTTCAACCCCTACAATTTTCTCTGTTTCAGAACTATCAAAACTTTTTACTGTTCCAAAAGTTACTGGACATCTTGCAATTGCTGCAAATTTCATATTCGGAATTCGAATGTCTATACCATAATTTGCAGTTCCGTGTGTAAAATCTTTTAAATCAACACTTTTTAAAGTTTTTCCTATATATTTAAAATCTTCAACTTTTTTTAATTCAAGAGAACTTTCATCAGGAATTGGCATTTTTGAAGCCAAATCAATCAAATCTCCAAAGAAAATTTTTTCAGTAGTTTTTTGATTGATAATGAAATGATTTTCTGCCTTACAATCACTTTCAGCAATATTCCATTTTTTTGCAGCTGCTGAAATTAACATCATCTTTGCTGTGGCTCCCATTTTACGCATTGGCTCTAAAATTGTTCTCACACTTCTTGAACCATCTGTGTTTTGATTGCCATATTTTTCATGTCCAATTGCTTGTTTTACAGTGATATAATTCCAATCCGCTTCTAACTCATCTGCAATTGCTGACGCTAACGAAGTTTTAATTCCTTGTCCCATTTCCGAACGTGATGCCATCAAAATGATGTTTCCATTTTTATGAATTTGGATGAATAAATTGGGTGAAAACAAATTTCCATCAGAAGAAGGAATAAATTCTTTTTGGTCTGAAGAAGTATTACATCCCAAAATAATTCCTGCTGATGTCAGTCCAAAAATCTTAACAAAATCTCTGCGATTTATTTTTTGAATAGCTCTCATAAACCTTGATTTTTTAATGCAACAGCAGTGTGAATTGCTTTTCTAATTCTTGAATAAGTGCCACATCTGCAAATATTTCCACTCATGGCATTGTCAATATCTTCATCAGTTGGATTTTCATTGTTTTCTAACAAAAAAGTTGCTGCAATCAATTGCCCTGATTGACAATAACCACATTGTGGCACATTGCCTTCTTGCCAAGCTTTACGTAAAATTTCTAAATTTTCAGAAGTTCCTTCAATTGTTGTAATTTCTTTTCCAATTCCGAATGAAAGTGGCATGCTGCAAGATTTTATCAAAGTTTCATCAACCAAAATAGAACATGCACCACATTGTGCAACTCCACATCCAAATTTGGTTCCTGTCAATCCAATAATATCTCTAATCACCCACAAAAGTGGCATCTCTTCAGGAGCTTCTACTTCGTGGTTTTTTCCATTAATTGATAATGTTGTTGTCATATTAATTTTTTGGTTTCCCTAATTTTAATTTTTGATTTTAAAGATTAAAACAATATACAAACTGGATTTGGAGCTGAAATTTCGCTCACAAATGTCAATTTTCCTGTTTTTAAATCTCTTTTAAAACTCACAATATTATTTGAATCTTGATTGGCAACTACTAAGAATTTATTGTCTGGTGTTAAGTTAAAATTTCTTGGATTTTCACCTTTAACAGATTCAAAACCAATTAATTTTAAACTACCTTGAAAATAATCAACTTTAAAAATAGCAATTGAATTGTGACCACGATTGGATGCATACACAAATTCTCCATCAGCAGAAACATGAATATCTGCAGCTTTTGTGAACTTTTCATAGCCTTCTGGAATCATAGAAACTGTTGACGAAATTTTATAAGGATCTCGCATTTTTTGTACCAAGGAAATCGTATTGTTGAGTTCGTTCAAGACATAAATCCATTTTTTATTCGGATGAAAAGCCAAATGTCTTGGACCTGCAGCTTCTGGCAATTGCATTGTTTTTTGATTTTTAAAAACAAACTTTTTTGCAATAGTATCAATAGTGGAAAACCACAGTTGATTGGTTCCTAAATCGACTGAAATGATATCGTTATTTGCTGGATGAAACCAAACAGAATGTGCATGAGGTGCTTCTTGTCTAGAGGTTGTTCCTTTACCAAAATGTTGCTGAACATCTAACAAATCTGATAATTTTCCATCAGCATTTAACTTTAAAAACCCAACATTTCCTCCTGAATAATTGGCAACTAATACTTGATTTTTAGCATTTATAGTCACAAAACAAGGGTGATTTCCACCACTTTTTGACTGACTTTTAAAAATCAAAGAATCATTTTCAATCAAAAAAGAACTCACAAAACCAGTTTCATTTTCAGCAACTTCATTGACTGCAAGTAAAGTTTTTCCGTCTTTGGATTTTGCCAAAAATGATGGATTTTTTAAAATTGCTTTTAATCCATTGTTTTTTAAAAAACCATTTTTGTCAATTTCATATTGATAAATGCCTTTACTTTCGCCATTTGTATAAGTACCTACAAAAAAAGTAGTGCTTTTATCTACATCCATTTTAGTTGTATTCGCTGTGAAAACAATCATAAGAATGACAAATAATACTATTTTTTTCATAATCAATTGATTTTAAAAATGGGCAAACGCAAATGTGCTTTTTCATAATGAGGTGAGTTTTTGAAAACAAAATCCAATTGTGCTCTTGGATTTTTTGCAAAATCTGCATCCGATTCTAACTTCTCTTCTAATTTTAGTTTTAATGCAGGGTTTTCCATCAATAATTTTTCAGCAATTTCTTCAAAAACATAGGCAGAATAGCCTTCTTTTTGTTGTAAAATCGTATCAAAAAAATTCCAATTGAAAAACGAATCTGTGGCTTCAGCTTCTAAAGTTTCTAATAAATAACGAACTCCAATTTGATTTGTTGAGATAAAAATATCTCCTTTTTTGAAAGTGAAATTTTCCGTTTTTTTAGAAACAGAAGTGTTGTAATGCAAATAATGACCTTCATAAGGCGAATTTTGCGTTTTGAAATCTGCAATATGATTTACCTCAACCAAAATAGTGGTGTCTTTTTCAAATCGAGTGAATTCAATATGATTATTTTTTAATCTTTCTAAAACGTCATGCCAACCTTGTTGTAAAATATAGGCTTTTGGAATTTCAATTTCTTTGGTGATTTTAAACGAATCAAAATACTTGATTCCCTTTTGAAAAGGTTTGTTTTGATCATAAAATAAACGCTTTCCATTGGTAACTTTACTATCTATCATTTCGCCTTCAAATCCTTTAAAATTTAAAATTCTAAATTGTTCTTCATCAACTTTATACTGAATTGGATAGGTTTTTTTTGATAAAATTTCTTGAGTTGCTTTTGTTCGTAATTCTTTGATTTTTTTTGAATTTTTCTCAGTAAAATCTAGTGCCGAAAAAAGCAATTCATAGGTTTGCTCTACACGAATTTTATACGGTTTTAACATATGCGTTTCCACCATTAAACCTAATGTGTGAAATAGTGTTGTGTAGCCAGTTGAATATCTTGGTGAATCAAAAAATTGCGAAAATCCTGCTTCAGGAGTTGTACCCCAAACATTTACATAAGGCGTAATATCAATGCCTTTTTTTAATAGAGAATTTTCGATTTCAGGACGCATTTTTTCTTCTAAAAAAGTTCCTAAACTGCCTCCTAATTTATTGTGTTGAGTGAATAAATGCGTGATTTCATATTGATAATCAGCACCATTACTAACGTGATTATCAATAAAAATATCTGGATTTACAGCATGAAAAATTTCTGCAAAAGCAGCTGCATTTTTGGTATCTTGTTTGATAAAATCACGATTCAAATCATAATTTCGGGCATTTCCTCTAAAACCATATTCAATTGGTCCATTTTGATTGGTGCGTGAATGTGAATTTCTGTTCAAAGCTCCTCCAATATTATAGACTGGAATGATGCAAATAATCGAATTTTGATATTTTTTTTTCAAAGAATCATTTTGAACTAAATCTCTTAGCAATAGCATGGAAGCATCAATGCCATCAGATTCACCAGGATGAATTCCGTTATTAATCAAAATTTTATTTTTTGATGATTGATTAATTTCATCAATATTTTTAATTCCTTGTTGATTATAAACCACCAAATGCAAAGGTTCACCTGAATCTGTTTGTCCAAAAGTAAAGATGGAAATTTCATTATACGAATCAGAAAGTTGTTGAAAATAATTGATAACTTCTTTATATTCAGGAGTTTCTGTTCCTTGTGATTTTTCAAAAAGTGTCGTAAAATCTGTTGTTGTATTTTTATTTCCAGCGCATGAAAACAATAAAATCAGTATTGAAAAGTACAGAAATTTTTGAATTTTTATCATTATTTATCGTTTACAACTACTGATTTTGGAACTAATTTGGTATAATCACCATGATTTCTGATAACATCTCTTACAATAGAAGATGAAATATAAGAGGTTCTTGCAGCCGTTAATAAAAAAACAGTTTCTATAGATGATAAATGTCTGTTAGTATGCGCAATAGCTTTTTCAAACTCAAAATCTGCAGGATTTCGTAAACCTCTTAAAATATAATCTACTTTATTTTCTTTGCAAAAATCAATGGTTAAACCTGAGTAAGTAACTACTTTAATTTTAGGATTGTCTTTAAAAAATTCTTCAATAAATTGTTTGCGTTGTTCTAAAGAAAACATGTATTTTTTATCAGCATTGATGCCAATAGCAATGATCAATTCATCAAAAAGTTTGGACCCTCTTTCTATAATATCAGAATGCCCTAAGGTAATTGGATCAAAAGATCCTGGAAAAACAGCTCTTTTCATGATGTTTTATTTAAAGCCATTTGAATGGCATTGTCACATAATTCTTTCAACGAAATTCCTGCAGCAGCAGCTTGTTGAGGCAAAATACTTTCTTCTGTCATTCCAGGAACTGTATTCATTTCTAAGAAAAAAGGTTCGTCATTCACCAAAATATATTCTGATCTTGAAAAACCACTCATATTCAACACTGAATACACTTTTTTAGCCACTTCTTCTACTCTTTTTTGTACTTCTGATGAAATTCTTGCAGGCGTAATTTCCTGAGATTTTCCTAAATATTTTGCTTCATAATCAAAAAAATCATTTTCGGAAACAATTTCTGTGATTGGCAAAACTTTCAATGCATTTTGATACTGAATTACGCCCACAGAAACTTCTGTTCCATCTAAAAAGGATTCAATCAAAATTTCAGTATCTTCTTTGTATGCTTTTTCAAGTGCTGACAACATTGCTGATTTTTCATATACTTTTGAAATTCCGTAACTTGAACCAGCATTGTTTGGTTTTACAAAACAAGGCAATCCAACTTTATCAATGATTTCATCTACATTAATAACATCTCCTTTGTTTAAAAATACTGATTTTGCGGTTTTGATGCCATATTGTTTTAAAACACTCAACGTATCTCGTTTGTTAAAAGTCAATGCCATTTGATAAAAAGGTGCAGACGTATATTTCATTCCAATCAAATCAAAATACCCTAATAAAACGCCATTTTCTCCTGGATTTCCATGAATGACATTGAAAACAGCATCAAATTTTATCGAATTTCCATCCATCACAAATGAAAAATCGTTTTTATCAATAGGAAATTCATTATTAAAATCATCCAAAACAACCCATTTTTCTCTTAAAATATGAACTCTAAATGGTGTATATTTTTCTTTATCTAAATGCTTATAAACCACATTTCCACTAATCAGAGAAATATTGACTTCGGATGAATAACCACCCATAACTATGGCAATAACTTTTTTCATTTATTATCTAATATTTATAACAAATTTATCAAAATATAAATAGAATTCACGACGTTTAGTTTTTATATATTTGTAATCGCATCAAAAAACCAGTTATGAGTATCATTCAGTTCGTTAAAAGTAAAGTTTTTTTAAAACAACTCGTTATTGCGTTTGTTGGATTGATTGTCTCTGTTTTTGTTATCAAAATCGTATTGAAAATCGCTACAAATCACAACCAAAAAATTGAAGTTCCTAATTTAAGTAAACTTTCTCTTGAAGATGTAGCAATGAAATTAGATGAGCTAGATTTGGATTATATTGTGATTGACAGTGCAACTTACAATCCTGATTATCCAAAATTTTCTGTCATTGAGCAAAATCCAGAAGCTGGCGAATTTGTGAAACAAAAACGTAAAATTTACTTGACTTTAAATCCATCAAGATATAGAGATGTGATGATTCCGAATTTAAATGGACGTACCAAAAGACAAGCAATTTCTGAATTAAGAGCAATTGGATTTATCGTTAGTCCAGATTTTATTTATGTAAATGACATTGGAAAAGATGTTGTAAGAGGTTTACGTCACAATGGAAAAATTATAAATCCGAGTGATAAATTGGAAAAAAACTCAATAATTACATTGATTTTAGGTGATGGTGGCATGGGACAAGACCCAGTTCAAACAGATAGTATTAACAATGATATAGAGTTTTAGACTTTAGAAAGTAAAATTTCGAATAATATTTTGATTGAAAACGAAAATCTAGAAATTGAAAATGATGATTTGTACGAACACTACAGATTTGTGGCAAGTGTTGGACAAATTCCCCTTAGAATTGATAAATTTTTAATGAATTTTATCGAAAATGCTACTAGAAATAAAATTCAACAAGCCGCAAAAGCAGGAAATATTCTCGTAAATGATGTTGCTGTAAAACAAAATTACAAAGTAAAACCTCATGATGTAGTTCGTGTGGTTTTGAGTCATCCACCTCACGAAAATTTATTAGTTGCAGAAGACATTCCTTTGGATATTGTTTACGAAGATGAAACTGTAATTGTGGTGAACAAACCTGCTGGAATGGTGGTGCATCCTGGACATGGAAATTATTCTGGAACTTTGGTAAATGGATTGATTCATCATATTGAAAATTTACCAACAAATTCCAATGAAAGACCAGGTTTGGTTCATAGAATTGACAAAGACACCAGTGGTTTATTGGTGATTGCTAAAACCGAATTTGCGATGGCAAATTTATCAAGACAGTTTTTTGATAGAACTACAGAACGTTTGTATTACGCATTAGTTTGGGGAAATATGGAAAATGATACTGGAACAATTGAAGGAAATATTGGCAGAAGTTTCAAAAATCGTTTGCAAATGGATGTTTTTCCTGAGGGAGATTTTGGAAAACCTGCAATTACTCATTACAAAGTTTTAGAACGTTTAACATACGTAACTTTAGTGCAATGCAAACTAGAAACAGGAAGAACGCACCAAATTAGAGCGCATTTCAAACATATTGGTCACACACTTTTCAATGACGAACGTTATGGAGGCAATGAAATTTTAAAAGGAACAACGTTTACCAAATACAAACAGTTTGTTCAAAATTGTTTTAATGTGTTGCCAAGACAAGCTTTACACGCGAAAACATTAGGATTTACGCATCCAATTACAGGAAAATTTTTACAATTTGATTCCGAAATTCCTGAAGATATGACAACTTGTTTGGAAAAATGGCGCACATATGCTGAACATTCCAAATATGAAGAGTAATTATTTCTTTTTAGACAAATCGAATAAATACCCTACAGAAAGTCCAAAAAAACTAGTGTTTTTCAAGTTAGTTTCATCTGCAACTGCATTTGGTAAATTCAAATAATACCCGATTTCAATATCCCAAGATTTTTTTGAAAACGAAATGGGAAAACCCATTTGTGTGTTCAATAAATCAAACACTTCTGTGCTTGAATATACAAAGACTCTTCTCCCATTTATAATGCGTAAGGTATATTTTCCAAACGTTTGATTGGCGACAATAAAACTAAGAGTTGGTCTAAATCTCAGTGCAAAATTTGTGGTTCTGTATAAATTAAAACTTACAAAACTATTGGAAACTAATTGAAATGAATTGTCTGTTCCAAAAATATAAGAACCTGATAATGTGGTTCCTAAAGTTCGTTTTTTATTTCTAATTCCCAAACTGATGTCAATAGAATTGGTAAAATCATCAAAATCATCAGCATAGAAATATTTGGTGTATCCTAAATTATAAATGATGTTTCTTTTTTTTCCAATCGAATTAAAATATCCTACAGAAACACTTGTAAAATCCCAACTTGGAGCAAAATTTTGATAATAAATTCCTGAAACACTCGCATTAAATCCTGAAGAATGATAATATGATATTTGCGGAATGACATTAAACTGATCTATTCCTGAATCACGTCCTGAGAAAAAAGTGTTGCTGCTGTAAGATAAAGAAGTATATAAAAAGTTGTATGAAAAGTTAGTTTCCAGCACTTCATCAATAAATTGTTGGTCATTAAAAAATAATTCATCAATCAAAGAATCAATACTTTCATCATTTTTTTCTTGACCATAAGAACAAAAAGAGGTTGCTATTGAAAACAATAACAACCCTAAAAAACTCATTTTCTTATTCACTATTCTGAAAAGATTTCTCATAGAAATAGTATTCTAATTCTCTCTATTTCGCACATTTCTTCCATCAGAATTTCTATTTCTTGGACCGTCTTTTAATTCGCCTCTATCTCTTGCATTTCTGATTTTATCTATTCGTTCTTTGAGCATTTTTCGTTGTTCGCTTGTCAATGATTTTCGAAATGTTTCTCTAGTCATTTGCAAACGCATTTGCTGACTTTGAACCATGTTTTTCTGCTCTTTGGAAAACGTTGCCATCAATCGATTTTTGATTTCGTCTTTGGATAAATTTTTATCTTCCAAAATCAATAATTGTTCTTTGGTCAAAGAAGCTTTAAAGGCTTCACGATTTGCTTTCAGAATTTCTTGCTCTTTTTCAAGCAATTCATTTTGCTCTTTGGTGAGCTCTTTTTTGATAAGCTCATAATTTGATTCTTGAGAAAAAACACTGATATTCAGAAACATAATCAAAAATAATAGGGTTTTAAAAAGGATGTTTTTTGAATTCATTGTTGTTGTTTTACTCAGTGAAATACGATTATAAATGTATGAATTAATTTCTACAAGCAATTTTTGCTAGCATAAAAGCTGATTCATCAGCAATTGATGCAGTAGTTCCATTTCTGAAAATAATGGTTACTGGAAAATTCAAATTACCACTTTCTTTACTTCTTGGATTTGCTTTGTGCCATTGTCTTATCAAACGAAAATCAGCTCTTTCATTTACAATAATTTCAGTAGCATCAGGCATTGTAAAAGTTACTGGCAATTGCAAAACAAAACATTTACGTTTGTCTCTGTTCATTTTACAAGCATCTTTTACAGCCATCAATTCTGATCTATCTAATAAAGTTTGAATAGTTCCATCTTCTAGTTGAACATCAACTGGAAAAACCAATTCTGGACGCACTTTTACAGTAGGATTTGCTTTATACCATTCTCTAATCAACACCCAATCAGCTTTGGTTTCTAGGGTTATAGAACTATCATCTGGCATGATAAAATCTAATGGAAAAACAAATTCAAAACATTTATTTCTTCTAAATCTTCGCTTTTCATCTTGGTCATTCAATTGTTTTCCTGACATTGAAAAAAACACAATACTTGTTGCTTCCAATCTTGATTCGTTGTCTGTAAAAAGTGAAACTTTATATCCTAAACCTTTTGCAAATTCAACTTTTTCAACAAAACTGTCTGCCAATTCATCGTCAAAAGCAGCTTTGGTTGCAGATGGTAAAGCTGAAGCTTCAATAGTAGTTTTTGAAGCTACTTCAATTTTTTCTATTAAAGCACTGTCATCAATAGCTAATTCTTCAATTGTTGCTTGCTCTGAACAAGCTGTAAACACAACAACTGTTACTAAAATTGTTGCAAAAGATTGGATACTTTTTGTAAAAAATCTTTTTGTTGGGATGATTGTTTTCATGATTAAAATTATTTTTTTGTTGTTTCTGATTACTTAGAACTAAGTTTTTAAAAATAGTTTGAAATGAATTTCATTTTTTTATAAAATGATGGATTCTATAAAGTTTTTTTCTGTGTAATTATTTAATAATGAATCTTCTACAAATAATGAATTTAATAAAATATCCTCCATTTTTTGTTCTGAAAGTTCCGCTTTTATAACAATTTCATTCAATAAAGTGATATTTGTGTAAGAATCAAATTGTGCATCATCTACCAAAATAGAATTCAATAAAACGTCATCAGAGAAGGATAGTAACTCAAAATCTGTGGTAAATTGAGCTTCAGGTTTAGTGAAATTTTGTAACCAAATTGTCATGCCAACTAAAAAAACTAACGAAGCTGCAACTGCATATTTGAAACTCGGTTTCAACCAAAAAACAAATTGCTTTTTGGGATTTTCGGAAATTTCTTCATTTTTGATACGTTCTAAAATAGCCAATTTTGAAGTCGTAAAATACCCTTCAGGAATTTCTGTACCCAAATAATTTGAATGACGTTCAGCAATATTTTCAGAAAATTGCTGTTCTAAAAATGATTTTTCGGAATTATTTTTATTGAAATTCTTCATGATATTTCTTTGACCCAAGTTTTTTACAATAGTTTGTTTTATTCAAATATTTTTTTTTCGATAATTTTTACAGCAGCATAATAAGATGATTTTAAGGTATTTTCAGAAACTTTGATGATTTCTGAAATTTCTTTAAAACTCAATTCATCAAAATATTTCATTTGAAATACTCGTTTTTGTTTTTCTGAAAACCCTTCTATAATTTTGTATAATTTCAATTGAATTTCATCTCCATTGAAATACGTGTCTTCTGACAATATTTTTACTTTCTCTTCAATAAATTCCTCAGAAATTTCATAACCTTTCTTGTTGTTTTTTTCTAAATAACGAATAGATTCGTTATATGCAATACGAAACATCCACGTGTGTAAACTACTTTTTTCTTGAAAATTTTGAATGTTTTTATACACTCTAATAAACGTATTTTGCAACACATCATCTGCATTTTCATGCGTAATAACCATTTTTCTGATATGCCAATACAATCGCTCTTGATAAGCGTCCAACAATTCATTGAAAGCGCGATCTTTCAATGCAGGATTGCGTAACTTCTCCAAAAGTTGTGATTCCGTATTCAAGTAAAGTTGATTAGTCTTTTTATTTGACCCAAAAAAATCAAAAAAGTTTGCTATCATCAAAAAATAAAATCAAAAATCATATTGATTTTCAATTTTATAAATAGAAACATCAAAAATCCCTTTTAAAATTTTAGGATAAAATACTGTTTGATTTGTATTTTTACATCAAAATTGATACACTTTTTAAACATGAAAATCATCATATCTCCAGCAAAATCCTTAGATTTTGAAAGTTCGGTTCCAACAAGTTTGCACACACAACCTCGATTTTTAGAGCATTCAGTAAAGTTACATCAAAAATTGAAAACACTTTCAAAAAATAAATTGGCGGATTTAATGTCAATTTCTGATGATTTGGCAGCTTTAAATTATGAAAGAAATCAAACTTGGCAACCTCCATTTTCACCAGAAAATGCCAAACAAGCCATTTATGCTTTTACAGGAGAGGTTTTTAGAGGCATAGATATCAACACATTAGCTATTGAAAAACTATCCATTTTACAAGAAAACTTGCGAATTTTATCAGGATTGTATGGCATTTTAAAACCTTTGGATTTGATGCAACCTTATCGTTTGGAAATGGGAACAAAACTTAAAGTGGGCACCAAAGAAAATTTGTATAAATTTTGGGGAGATTCCATTGCAAATGCCTTGAACGAAGAATTGTTGGAAGATGAATTGCTTATCAATTTGGCAAGTTCAGAGTATTTTAAAGTAATCAATCAAAAGTTGTTAAAAGTACCAATGATTACGCCAGTTTTCAAGGATTTTAAAAACGGTCAATTCAAAACGATTATGACTTTTGCCAAAAAAGCACGTGGTTTGATGGTTCGCTATATTATTGACAATGATGTGAAAACGATTGACGAATTAAAACATTTTGATGTTGAAAATTATCGTTTTGATGAAAATATGTCATCAAAAAACGAATTGGTTTTTACACGCTAATTTTTCATTTGAAACATCACCCAAATGTGAGGTGCTGTAACTGACAGTAAAATCACAAAAATAACAGTTGAAAATAAGTTGATTTGTGGGATGAAGAAATAGAGAATCAATAATCCTATAACACTAATTAACCAGAAAAACAGTGCTTTTTTTACGTAAAAAAGCACTGTTTTTTTTGTGATATCTCCTGAAATAAAGAAAATTTGATGAATTATTGATGGAATGGAATGCCAAAAGATAAAATAAATTGCGAAACTTAAAATTAAAGAGGAAGTTTTAAAAACCAAAAACAACAGTCCTAAAAAAAATAGTTCTTTTAAAAAATCAGAAATTTCAAATTTATTTTTCCACAATAAAAATACACTCATTAACGCAAAAATTGATGCTGAAAAAATCAACGTAGTTTGAACTTGCAAAACCGAAAATGTTGTATTTGAAAGCTCCATCATAATATTATTTACCTCAAATAATGCTTCACAAAAAAGCATCGAAAAAACCAACAATCCGTAAACAATGAAGTAAGTGACATCAAAAAAACGATTGATGGAAATTTTCTCACTCAAATGCTCTTCACCAAAATGAAAACAACTGATAAAAACAAATAACAAAATCGATAAAAATGGTTGTAATAGAAAAAGTGCAATACAGCCAAATACGATACCAATATATATGTATAGATTTTTCTTAAAATTTATATTGTTTATTTTTTTTAATGAAAGTATTAACAAATCATTTGCGCCATGCATAATTCCAATAGATATCACAAGCACAAACGCAAGTGAATCTTCAATAGGTTTTCCGAATTGAATGCTGAACCAAAGTAGGAAAACCGTAAAAAAAATCTTAAAATTTTGATAATTTTTAATTACATCTGATTTCATATCACAAACATATGCAATTTATGTTGTATTTTTGTTTAAGTATTTGTTAAATACGTTAAACAATTTATTACTAACTTAATTTTTTATTTCTATGGTTTTATTTTCAAACATTCTATCCGTTGCAAAGATAGCAACTGATGATTATGTAGGTTTTACATTTTTTGTAGGATCTATGGCTATGATGGCTGCTGCAGCCTTTTTCTTTTTATCAATGAATAGCTTTGATAAAAAATGGAGAACTTCAATTTTAGTATCAGGTTTGATTACTTTTATTGCTGCTGTACACTATTGGTATATGAGAGAATATTGGTCAGCTAACGGAGAATCACCAACGTTTTTTCGTTATGTAGACTGGGTTTTAACTGTGCCATTAATGTGTGTTGAGTTTTTCTTAATCTTAAAAGTTGCTGGAGCAAAAAAATCGTTAATGTGGCGTTTGATTTTCTTATCAGTAGTGATGTTAGTTACAGGTTACTTTGGTGAAGCGGTAGATAGAGACAATGCTTCAATCTGGGGATTAGTTTCTGGAATCGCTTACTTTGTAATTGTGTATGATATTTGGTTAGGAAAAGCTAAAAATTTAGCAGAAGCTGCAGGCGGATCAGTTTTAGCAGCTCACAAAACTTTATGTTGGTTTGTATTGGTTGGATGGGCAATTTATCCATTAGGATACATGGCAGGAACTCCAGGTTGGTATGATGGTTTAAATGGAACATTAAACATGGATATCATCTACAATATTGGGGATGCTGTTAACAAAATCGGATTTGGTTTAGTTGTTTACAATTTAGCTGTTCAAAGCACAGAAAAATAATTAGATTACTTTTTTCAAATCAGAAAATCTCAAGAACAAAATTCTTGAGATTTTTTTTAACAATCTGCCAAACGAACTGTGATTGCTAAACCACCTTCAGAAGTTTCTTTGTAATTTTTATTCATGTCTTTGGCAGTTTCCCACATAGTATCAATAACTTTATCTAAACTTACTAAAGATTCTTTTGGATTGGTTTCCAACGCTATTTCTGCTGCATGAATCGCTTTAATTGCTCCCATGGAATTGCGTTCAATACAAGGAACTTGTACCAAACCACCAATTGGATCGCAAGTCATTCCCAAATGATGCTCCATCGCAATTTCTGCTGCTGCTAAACATTGAGCAACAGTTCCTCCCATCAATTCTGTTAAGGCTGCAGCTGCCATTGCTGACGAAACTCCAATTTCTGCTTGACAACCTCCCATTGCTGCAGAAATTGTCGCATTTTTCTTAAAAATACTGCCAATTTCACCAGCTGTTAATAAAAATCGTTTGATGTGACTAAAATCTGCTTTATGATTTTCAATCACCAAATAATACATCAACACTGCAGGAATTACGCCTGCACTTCCGTTTGTTGGTGCAGTTACAACACGACCTAAAGCGGCATTTACCTCATTTACAGATAGCGCCAAACAACTCACCCATTTCAAAATTTCTCTGAATTTCACTTCTGTGCTTCTGATGGAAGAAATCCATTCTGTTGGATTGGAATAATCAGCATCTTTTATCAATTTTTGATGGGTATCAAAAGCGCGTCTTTTCACCTTTAATCCACCAGGAAGTGTCCCTGAAGTATGACAACCAAGATACATACATTCTAACATGGTTTGCCAAATTCTGTTCAATTCAAAATCAATTTCTTCACCAGTTCTTAACACTAATTCATTTTGTAAAACAATATCAGAAATCAACAAATCTTTTTTTTCACAATATTCTTCTAATTGAATTGCCCTATTAATTGGATAAGGAAAGTTCTTTGTATTGATTTCAATTTCTTGTTCTAAAGAATCTTTTTCTTGCACAATAAATCCACCTCCAATAGAAAAATAGGTTTCTGTCGAAATTTCATTTTCTTCAAAAAAACCTCTGAAAGTCATGCCATTCGCATGAAAAGGCAAAAAATCACGATTGAATTTTATAGCACTTTTTGGAAAAGGAATGGTTTTTCCGCCTTTAAAAATAATCTCTTCTTGAGTATTTATCCTTTCAACAATGATAAAAATATCTTCAATGGGAATGTATTCTGGATCTGCTTCACTCAAACCTAGCAAAATAGCTAAATCTGTGGCATGTCCTTTTCCTGTCAATGATAAAGATCCATACAAATCCACCTGAATTTTATCGATATTATCAAATATTTTTTTCTCTTTCAATCTTTTAACCCATTGTTGAGCAGCTCTCCATGGTCCCAATGTATGAGAACTTGAAGGACCAACTCCTATTTTGAGCATATCAAAAATACTAATAAATTGAGACATTCGTAAAATTTAATTAATAGAATGCTGTAAATGTAAAAAATCCAACTGAATGAGTTGGATTTTTATGATAAATAAAATATAATTTAGATTTACATTCCGTAAACAGATTCTTTATCAAATTTTTTCACTAGCATATAATAGACAACTGCTCTGTATTTTTTTCTTTCTGAAGTTCCAATTCTTTCCATAACTTCAGCTATTTTTTCATCCAAATCTGGACTATCTGCCAAACCTAATTTTTTTATTAAAAAATTATTTTTAAGAGTTTTCAACTCATTTGGATCAGAACCAGCTACAATTTCCGAATCTGCATTGTATATTGAAGGACCCAAACCTTTGGTAACAGCTGTTAATAATTCTGTGTTTGAACGAATATCTCTATCGTCCATAAACTTTTTGTACAAAGCTACTTTTTCATCAAATTTACTCATGATTTTGTCGTTTTAATTAATACTATTTTTTCAATTAGAATTTAAACTTCCCAAATATAAGAAAAATAAATTAGGATTGAAAACCTTTTCCAAAAATCAAAAAATCAGCACTTTTGTGTCAATCTGTCATATTTTCTCACAAGTAGAATTCAAAATATGTCATTTTTAAACAAAAATATTGGATGGCACACAGTTTGTCTAATTGCTCACGTAAAATTGAATTAAAAATTAAATATCAATAAAATTATGAGTAAAATAATAGGAATCGATTTAGGAACAACAAACTCGTGTGTATCTGTAATGGAAGGAAATGAGCCTGTTGTAATCCCAAATGCAGAAGGAAAAAGAACAACACCATCAATTGTGGCATTTGTTGAAGGTGGAGAACGTAAAATTGGAGATCCAGCAAAAAGACAAGCTGTGACAAACCCAACAAAAACGGTATATTCTATCAAACGTTTTATGGGAAATAAGTTTTCTGAATCAACCAAAGAAGCAACTAGAGTCCCTTATAAAGTGGTAAAAGGAGATAATGACACACCAAGAGTTGAAATTGACGGACGTTTATATACGCCACAAGAAATTTCTGCAATGGTGTTGCAAAAAATGAAAAAAACTGCTGAAGATTATTTAGGTCAAGAAGTAACAGAAGCTGTAATTACAGTTCCTGCATATTTTAATGATGCTCAAAGACAAGCAACAAAAGAAGCTGGAGAAATTGCAGGATTAAAAGTTCGTAGAATTATCAACGAACCAACTGCAGCTGCTTTGGCATATGGTTTAGACAAATCTAATGACGATAAAAAAATTGTGGTTTTCGACTTTGGTGGTGGAACACATGACGTTTCTATCCTTGAATTAGGAGATGGCGTTTTTGAAGTGTTGGCTACTGATGGTGATACACACTTAGGTGGTGATGATGTTGATCAAAAAATTATTGATTGGTTAGCAAACGAATTCAAAGCTGAAGAAGGTATGGATTTAACCAAAGACCCAATGGCTTTACAACGTTTGAAAGAAGCTGCTGAAAAAGCTAAAATCGAGTTGTCAAGTTCTGCTTCAACAGAAATTAACTTGCCTTATATCACTGCAACTGCCTCAGGACCAAAACACTTGGTAAGAACGTTGTCAAGATCTAAATTTGAGCAATTGATTGATGATTTGGTAAAAAGAACCATTCAACCTTGTGAAACTGCTTTGAAAAATGCTGGTTTATCAAAATCGGATATTGATGAAATTGTATTGGTTGGAGGATCTACAAGAATTCCTGCTGTACAAGAAGCTGTTGAAAAATTCTTCGGAAAAGCGCCAAGCAAAGGTGTAAATCCTGATGAAGTAGTGGCTTTAGGTGCTGCAATTCAAGGGGGAGTTTTATCTGGAGATGTGAAAGATGTTTTGTTATTAGACGTAACACCTTTATCATTAGGAATTGAAACAATGGGGAATGTATTTACCAAATTAATTGAAGCAAATACAACCATTCCAACCAAAAAATCACAAGTGTTTTCAACGGCTGTTGACAATCAACCTTCTGTAGAAATCCATGTGTTGCAAGGAGAAAGAGCCATGGCTGCAGATAATAAAACAATTGGACGTTTCCATTTAGATGGAATTCCTCCAGCTGGAAGAGGCGTGCCACAAATTGAAGTAACTTTTGATATTGATGCTAACGGAATTATCAAAGTTTCTGCAACTGACAAAGCAAGTAACAAAACGCAAGATATCAGAATTGAAGCTTCTTCTGGATTGAGTCAAGAAGAAATTGAAAAAATGAGAAAAGAAGCTGAGGCAAATGCTGATGCTGATAAAAAAGCGAGAGAAACTGCTGAAAAAATCAATGGAGCGGATTCTATGATTTTCCAAACAGAAAAGCAATTGAAAGAATTTGGTGATAAATTATCTGCTGATAAAAAAGCGCCAATTGAAGCTGCTTTAGAAGAGTTGAAAAAAGTTTACGAATCAAAAGACATTACTCTAATTGATGCTGCAATGGACAAAATTAACGAAGCTTGGAAAGTTGCTTCTGAAGAAATGTATGCTGCTCAGCAACCAAATGGTAATGCGAATGCAAATGCAAATCAAGGTTCTGCAAACGCAAATCAAGCTGATAGTGTAGAAGATGTTGATTTTGAAGAAGTTAAATAATCATATTTAATATTAAATAATAAAACGCAATCATTAAATTGGTTGCGTTTTTTATTACATATCAATTCCATTGAAAACCTATAATCATACCAACTTTTTCAAACATACTTTTTGTGAATTTCATCAAGTGGATGGTTTTGAATTTCCTAAAGATGCTCATTTTAAAAGCAACTCAAATAGTGTTTATTTTTATACAGAAAAAGGCGTTTTTAGAAAATCAAATCATTGGGGAAAAGTAGCCAATTGTCATTGGAAAATCATCACAAAAAACAATTACAAAAACCAACAAACCATTATTGGTTTTGCAACTTGGGATTCATTTTTTCCCATAAATTTTTCTGAAAAAAACATTACAATTGTTGTTGATTATCAAATTAATACTGCAAAAATTCAATTACAAAAAGAGGCTTCAAAAAATCCTGTTTTCTCCTTTTTGGAAGCACAACAAAAGTTGAAAAAAATTCGGGAATTGCTTCAAAATGATTCTTGGACAAAATATTTTACACAAAATCCTACAGAAATAAAACAACTTGTAATTGATGAATTTTTGAATTCTTCAAAAACAATTCAACAAATAAAACAGGAATTTAAAAAATAAATTTCTCTTAAATTTAACAAATCTAAATACCAAAAAACGAGCAACTACTTCCTCAGTTTCTTTCATTTATACGTAAATTTGCATCACTAAAAAATCTATTTCATCAGGATGAAAAAATTACTGAATTTCCTCTACTCAACTCGTTTAATGGCGATTTTATTTGTGCTTTTTGCAGTTGCCATGGGCGTTGCCACTTTTATAGAAAACGATTACGGAACACAAACATCCAAAGCGTTGGTGTATAACAGTTCGTGGTTTGAAGCAATCATGGTGTTTTTTGTCATCAATTTTTTTGGAAATATTTTCAGATATCAACTGTACAAAAAAGAAAAATGGCCAGTTTTGATGTTTCACATCGCATTTTTATTCATCATTATTGGTGCAGGAATCACAAGATATGTTGGTTATGAGGGAATTATGTTGATTGATGAAGGCGAAACAACCAATCGTTTTTTATCAGAAACTACGTATGTAAATTATGTGGTTGATGATGGCGAAATGCAAAAAGATGAGGTAAATAAACCTATTTTATTGTCAGCTTGGGGAAAAAATACCTGGAAAAATGAAGATGTTTTTAAAGAAAAAAAAATCAATATTGAATTGGTAAATTACATTCCTTGGGCTGAAAAAAAATTGGTTCCAAATGAAAATGGAGAAGAACACATTCTTTTTGTGGAATCTTCAAGCGGTTCAAGACACGAACATTATATCAAATCAGGTACAATTCAAAATATCCACAATATTTTAGTTGGATTCAATTCGAAAAGCAGTGAAGCCAATATCAATATTTTTAAAAGAAATGATTCTCTGAAAATAATAACCAAAGAATCAGGAGTTTATCAAGTGATGGCAACTCAACAAACAGGAAATGTAACCAAAGATAGTATTCAAGATTTTAAATTACGTGCTTTGTATAACGTTGCAGGTTTGCCATTTGTAGTGCCACAATATCCTGAAAAAGGAAGCATGCAAACTGTCCAAGGTCCAAAAGATGACAAAAAATTAGATGTGATTGTGTTGGATGTTAGCACAGATGAAGCAACTCAAAGAATTGAATTGACAGGTGGAAAATTCAATAGCGATAATTTGCAACAATTTTCTGTTGGCAATTTGAATTTTAGAATGTGGTATGGTGCAAAAACTATGGAAACACCTTTCAGTGTAAAATTAAATGATTTTCAGTTGGAAAAATATCCAGGCTCAGAAAGTGCAGCATCTTATGCAAGTGAAGTAACAGTGATTGACCCAAAAGAAACATTTGATTACCGTATTTTTATGAATCATATTTTGGATTATAAAGGCTATAAATTTTTCCAATCTAGTTATGATTTGTCTGGTGAAGTTGAACAAACGCATTTGTCCGTAAACCATGATTTTTGGGGAACTTTCATCACGTATTTAGGCTATTCACTATTATATACTGGAATGATTTGCATCTTTTTTGCAAAATATACACGTTTTGATAGTTTGAAAAAATCACTCCAAAACATCCGAAAAAAGAAGCAAGTAACTGCTGTAATTGGCTTCTTATTTGTATCAACTTTAGCTTTTTCTCAGCAGCAAAATGCCCATTCTTTTCGAATTACAGATCAACAAATTGATTCTATTTTACAAGCGAATTTAGTTGCTTTATCACATGCTGAAAGTTTCAATAAATTAGTAATTCAAGATGCAGGAGGACGAATGAAACCTGCACACACTTTTGCCTCTGAATTGGTGCGAAAAGTGAGTCAGACTGAGGAATTGCATGGAATGAAACCAAGCCAGGTTTTGTTATCAATTATTGAAAATCCACGACTTTGGTATGAAGTTCCAGCAATTTATTTAGAGAAGAAAAATCTAGCAATCAGAAAACAATTAGGCATTGCTGATACCGCAAAATTCGCAAGATTGTCCGATTTTTTTACAGACAGAGGAGATTATAAAATTCGTGAGCAAGTTGCTGAAGCGCAAAAAAAGAAAGTTCAAAATAAATTTGAACAAGACCTCATTAAAATTGACAGACGTGTTGGATTGTTGTACAGTGCTATTGGTGGTGGAATTTTAAAAATTTATCCCATTCCAAATGATGAAAATAATAAATGGGTTTCTCAACCAGAAACGTTTGCTGAAAAAGGATTTAAAGCTACAGATTCAGTTTTTGTAAGAAAATCTTTGCCTTTGTATGTGCAGTTATTACAATCTGCAAAAAAGACCAATGATTATACAAAAGCCAATCAAATTTTAGATGGAATCAAAAAATACCAACAACAATTTGGAGCTGCTATTTATCCATCAGACAATAAAATTGAGTTGGAAATTGCGTATAACAAATTCAATATCTTCAAAAAATTAGTTGGTTATTATGGTTTAGCGAGTTTGTTTTTGATTGTTTTTGTAATCATTCAAATTTTCAATGCAAAAAAATGGGTTTCTTACACCGTAAAATTCTTGATTGGAGTGGTTTTGTTACTCTTTGCTTTGCACACTTTAGGATTGTTGAGCAGATGGTATATCAGTGGAAATGCACCTTGGAGTAATGCTTATGAATCCATCATTTATGTAGGTTGGGCAACTATGGTTTTTGGACTTTTCTTAGGTAGAAAATCTTCGTTAACTATTGCTGCAACTACATTTGTAACTTCCATCATTTTATTTACAGCTGGCTTAAATTGGTTAGATCCTGAAATTGCCAACTTGCAACCCGTATTGAATTCTTGGTGGTTGATGGTGCACGTTTCAATCATTGTAGCAAGTTATGGACCATTAACTTTAGGAATGATTTTAGGAATTTTTGCACTTTTCTTAATGATTTTCACTCGTGAAAAAAACAAGAAAAATATGGATATTCACATCAAAGAAATTACCATTATCAACGAAATGGCAATTACAGTTGGTGTTGTTATGCTTACTATTGGAAACTTTTTAGGTGGCATGTGGGCCAATGAAAGTTGGGGACGTTACTGGGGTTGGGATCCAAAAGAAACTTGGGCTTTGATTTCAATTATGGTATATGCTTTTGTGTTGCACATGCGTTTGATTCCTGGATTGAGAGGAAGATATACTTTTAATTTGTGGACAATAATTGCCTATGGTTCTATTATGATGACGTATTTTGGGGTGAATTTTTACCTTTCAGGATTGCATTCGTATGCAAGTGGAGATAAAGTAATTACACCAAGTGCAGTGTATTATTCTATGGGATTTGTGACTGTTTTGGGAATTATTGCCTGGTTTCAATATCGAAAATATTATGGAAAAAAGAGTCTTTAGATATTAGATATTAGATATTAGATATTAGATATTAGA
>DAIUBY010000006.1:4435-20324 GCA_036846425.1 Polaribacter sp. | reverse complement strand
TTAGATATTAGATATTAGATATTAGATATTAGATATTAGAAAATTATTTATTTGTAACAATAGAAACTCTTAAACAATAGAAACTTTTAAACATTTTCAAATTCCGAAAATGTACTAACAAAATGTAAGTGTCATTCAATAAGAAAATGTATTTTTGCTACCTTAAAAAATTAATTACCAAACAATATGTTTCATAAAAATATAAAATTAGCTTTAGCAGTAATCATCACAATTTGGGCAGTTTACGAATTCAGTCAAGTGCATATTATGAATGGAATTTCCATTCTGTTGTTGGCTGGAATTTTTGTGCTTTTCTATTTTAAAAATGAATTTATTTTGTTGGCTTTTTTACAATTGCGTAAACAAAATTTTCCTGGTGCTCAAAAATGGTTGGCATATATCAAAAATCCAGAAGGAGCTTTGACTCAAAAACAACATGGATATTATAATTTTTTACAAGGTTTGATGGTGAGCCAAACCAATATTTCTTTGGCTGAAAAATATTTTAAAACCGCCATTAAATTGGGTTTATCTATGAATCATGATTTGGCATTGGCAAAAATGCAATTGGCTGGAATTGCCATGACCAAAAGAAGAAAAAGAGAAGCAACAATACTTTTGGCAGAAGCAAAAAAATTGGACAAACAAGGCATGTTCAAAGAGCAAATGAATCAGTTGAAACAACAAATGAAAAAAATATAATTGATTGTTTTTCAAATCAATTTCAATCAAATTATCTTAATTTAGTGATTGTTAAATCAGGATTTATTTGAAGTATAAAAACGCCTTCGTTTTCAAAAGTGTCTCTATTTTTATAATCAAATTTGGTTTCCACTCTAGTAATTGGACCTTCTTTAAAACTGGCTTGTAATCTTTTTCCTGAGGTCATTCTTACCAAAATATCATACGTAATATCAAACCCTTTTGTAGCGTAAAAAGAAGGAATTGTATTGTTTTTTTCTTGATATAATTTACTGAATACTATTGAAGATTCAGAAGTTTCATCATCAAATTCCTCACTAACGTAAGTAAAACCAATTTTTGCCAATTTCTGATTGTCAATCTTATCATACACAGTTCCTTTGTCATAGGTGAAAACATTGGTTTTTATTGCGCTTGAAAAACCAATCAAACTATTGACCACGTCAGAAACAATCACCTCGTTACTGGAAGCAAGGATGATCCAATTTTTAGTATTTGGTTTTAAAATTTCTAGAAATCGTCCTTTTTGGACCATTCCATATTGAGGAGTTAACACTCCTATATTTTTATTGGAATTTTCTAAATTCAATTCATTTTTGATACTATTGGCAATAGTTTGATCTCCCACAATAATTAGATTTCCTTGATCAAAATTGTCATTGACATAGCGAATCAAGGCATCTTTAAATATTTTTTTATCTGGAGCAGCTTTGATGATATTTGATTTTTTAAACTCAGATTGATTCGCAGAATATACTGGAAAAACCACAGGAATATTGACAGCAGCAGCTACCATTTGCAATTCTTCAGAATATAATGGCCCTATAATCAAATCATTGGAATTCAAATTTTGATTCGAAATAATGCTAGTAATTCTATTGCTTTTTCTGGCTCCTGTATCAAAAACATTCAATTCGATATCAACTCCACTTTTTCTTAATGAATCAACTGCCATTTCAGCACCCAAATAGAAGTCTGTAGCGATGTTTACTAAAGTGGCATTTTTTTGAAAAATTTCTCTGGGTGAAATAGAATCGTATCCAAAAAGATCGCTTCTAAAAGGTAAAAGCAATGCAACTTTTAGCGAAGAATTCGCACGAATTTCATCTCTGAAACTTTCTTTCTTTATGATAGTTTTATCAAAAATTTCTTTGATTTTAAGGATGCTATTTTCCTTTAAACCATCTTTCAATTCAGGATTTAAGAGCAATAATTCACCTCTTGTTACATTGTATTTTTTCTCTAAACTGTAAAAAGTATCTCCTTTTTTTACTTCATAAATCACGAATTTTTCTTTCAAACTCGCTATTAATTTCTCTCTTTCTGTTAAAGGATTGTTAGAATCATTGGTGTCAATTTCTTCAATAACTACATTGTTTTTAACTTGTTGATTTCTAAAAAATTCGTACTTATTTTCTGGAACAATAATGAATGAATTTGGTTTTGGAGTCTCTGTAAAATCAGGATTCAAACGCAATAAATCCTTCGTTTTCATATTCAACTTTTCAGCAATTGAAGTCATGGTTTCACCAGCTTTCACTTTATACTGAATGTACCTGTTTTGTTGACCACAAGAAACCGAAAATGTGAGGATGGTGATAATCAACCAAATTTTTAAATGTTTCATACTTGTTATTTATTCCCATTCAATTGTGGCAGGTGGTTTTGAGCTGATATCATACACCACTCTATTGACACCTTTCACTTGATTAATAATATTGTTTGATGTTTTTTGCAAAAATTTATATGGTAAATCTACCCAATCTGCAGTCATTCCATCCGTACTTTCTACAGCTCTTAATGCTACTACTTTTTCGTACGTTCTTTCATCACCCATAACACCTACTGAATTGATTGGCAACAAGATAGCTCCTGCTTGCCACACTTTGTCATACAAACCATCTTCTTTCAAACCATTGATAAAAATAGCATCTACTTCCTGTAAAATAAGCACTTTTTCAGCAGTAATATCGCCCAAAATTCGGATTGCCAATCCTGGTCCAGGAAATGGATGCCGTCCCAACAATTCTGGATCAATTCCCAAAGTTGCTCCTACTCTTCGTACTTCATCTTTAAAAATCATTCGCAAAGGTTCTACAATTTTCAACTTCATAAAATCGGGCAAACCACCCACATTATGATGACTTTTGATTGTTGCTGATGGACCTCCATTCACAGAAACAGATTCAATCACATCAGGATAAATAGTGCCTTGTGCTAACCATTTTACATCCGAAATTTGATGTGCTTCATCATCAAAAACTTCAATAAAAGTACTTCCAATCGCTTTCCTTTTTTCTTCAGGATCAGAAAGTCCTGCTAACTTCTCTAAAAAACGTTGTGAAGCATTTACTCCTTTCACGTTCAAACCCATTCCTTCATATTGATTTAGCACACTTTCAAATTCATTTTTGCGCAATAAACCGTTATTTACAAAAATACAATACAGATTTTTTCCAATCGCTTTGTGCAATAAAACTGCTGCCACTGTTGAATCTACACCTCCTGAAAGTCCTAAAACCACTTTGTCATTTCCTACTTTTTCTTGCAATGCTTGTACTGTACTTTCTACAAAAGAATCTGGTGTCCACGTTTGTGCAACCCCTGCAATATTTACCAAAAAGTTTGCCAATAATTGTTTTCCATCTGTGGAATGATACACTTCTGGATGAAATTGAATGGCATATGTTTGTTCACCTTCAATTTTAAAAGCCGCATTTTCAACATCATTGGTACTTGCTAACAAAGTTGCATTTGTTGGCAATTCTTTGATTGTATCTGAATGACTCATCCAGACTTGACTTCCTTCATGAATATTATTGAAAAAAATTTCTTCTTTTTTGATAAAAGACAAATTGGCTCTTCCATATTCACGTGTATTAGAAGGTGCAACTTTTCCACCAGAAAAATGCGCCAAATATTGGGCACCATAACACACTGCCAACAATGGTTTTTTATTTCTAATGGCTGATAAATCAGGATGTAATACTGTATTTCCTCTCACAGAATTTGGACTTCCTGAAAGAATAACTGCTTTAAAATTTTCCAAATTATTTGGTAAATGGTTGAAAGGATGAATTTCGCAATAAATGTTTAATTCTCTCACTCTTCTCGCAATTAGCTGTGTGTATTGCGAACCAAAATCTAAAATAAGTACGTTGTCTTGTTGCATGTGCAAAAATACTATTTCAGTTGAAATTTCAACAGTGATTTTGATTTTTTTAAGACACTTATTTCACTATTTAACTCGAATTTTTAAATAAGAAAAATTGATGTTATTGATTTTTATGTGATGAGATGAATTTAGAGATGAATTTAGACACGAATTTCACGGATTTTTTAAAATGATTAAAATTCGATTAGAATTAAATCGAGGTTTTGAATTTTAGAAAATGCTTTATCGGCTGTAACAAGAGGTATTTCATAAACCAAGGAAGTTGATGCAATAATTGCATCTGGTAGTTTTATTGTAAAATTTTTTCTTAATTCAATTGTTTTTTCTTTAATATTTGAGTTCCACTCTATACTGAAACAATCATTGAGTAAATTTTTTAATTTGATTTCTTCTGTTTTTGAAATTCCTTTAAAACCAAGTAATTCAACCTCAGAAATAAATGAAACTCCAAAATTGTAATTTAAAAAAGGAAGAACATTTTTATTTCCTTCATGAACGTAAATCAAAAAATTTGTATCTGCTAAGAAATCAATCTTCATCCTTTCGTATTTCGATTTGAAAATTTAGCCCATCAATATTTCTTTTAAGCTTCCCAAAATGTTTTGACAAATTTCCATTTTTAGGTCTTTTTTTTAGTTTATCACTTAAAAGTTTGGATATCTTTTCCGGATTTGAAGTATCAATTACTAATGTCATTTTTTTTAAATTAACTAAACAAATTTACATAATTAAGATTTAACAATGAAATTTAGATTTTTTTATTGAATTAAAAGATGACTAATTGCAATTTTAAAAAATTCCTAAGAATACTTTAAATGATAAAAATCAATATTTATAAACAATCGCATTGATATTCATTCCTGCTCCAACAGAAGCCAAAATAATGATGTCGCCTTTTTCAATTTGCTGATTTGGAATTTGTCCTTTTATCACCAAATCCAACAACGTTGGTACGGTTGCAACAGAGCTATTACCCAATTCGTGAATACTCATTGGCATAATTCCTTCAGGAACTCGTTTTTTGTACAATCTGTAAAAACGTTGAATAATGGCTTCATCCATTTTTTCATTGGCTTGATGAATGAAAATTTTCTTCACATCGTCAATATCAACGCCACTTTTATCCAAAGCTTTTTTCATGGCTAAAGGAACATTAGATAGTGCAAATTCATAAATTTTACGTCCTAACATTTTGATATAACGCGTGTTATCAGCCATATTTTTATTGTAAGATTCACCAAAAAACAAATAATAAGCTTCTTCTTTGGCAAAAGTTTGATCCGCAAAACTAAGTATTCCTGAAGTTTGTTCTTCAGTTGCTTCCACAATACAAGCTCCTGCTCCATCACTATAAATCATGGAATCTCTATCGAATTTATCAACAACCCTAGACAAAGTTTCTGCGCCAATAACCAAACATTTTTTGGCAATTCCTGCTTTGATAAATGCTTGTGCTTGAATTACTCCTTGAATCCATCCTGGACAGCCAAACAAAATATCGTAAGCAACACAATTGGGATTTTCAATTCCCAATTTAAATTTTACTCTGGTTGCCAAACTTGGTAACATGTCACTTTGCACACTGTCTTTTTTTACATCACCAAAATTGTGTGCAAAAATGATATAATCCAATTCTTCAGGATTGATTTTTGCATTTTCAATGGCATTTACAGAAGCTAAATATGCCAAATCTGAGGTATTGAAATCATCTTTTGCATATCTCCGTTCTTCAATTCCTGTAATTGCTTTGAATTTTTCTATGATTTCTGAATTGTAAGTAGTAAAATCAGAACCATCTGCATTTAAAAAAGTTTCGTTTATAAAATCTTCATTTGTCTTTTTTACGAAAGGAATAAACGAACCTAAACCCGAAATTTTTGAATGTATCATTGTTAAAATAAGTTGTAAGGTAAAATTAAAAGAAATAATTACAATTAAAAAATTATTCAAAAAACCACCCGATGTTCAAATTGAATTTTTGGATATACTATTCTTTTTCAATTTTACTAATGATGCATTTTTAATTGCATAATAGTACTGATTGACAGTGCTTTATTTTTCATATTGATTGCTTGAAGTCCGTCAAAATGCTCGTCAATTGTAGTTGTAAAATACGATATCCAACGTTCAAAATGACCTTTTTCAAATGGCATTCAGGCATTTTTTTGAAGATGTTTTTGCATCACATTTTCATGGTATGAATGAGAATCAAACAAAATATCATTCCAAAAATTGGCAATGATTTGAATGTGATGTTCCAATTGGTTTTGTTGTACAATTTCTTCGAAAAAAGGTTTCATTTGTGCATCATTCAATAATTTTTCATAAAATTTTGTGATGATCAACTTAATATCTTGCAAAGAAGCAATATCCGATTTCATTTACAAATACGAATTATCAAATGAAAAAGGCAATAGCGATTTTAAAGAAGGTACTTTTACGATTTCACCAACTTCGCCCATGAATAAAATTTCAAAAGGTTGATGTTGTTTGAATTCATATTCAAATAACGATTGTCTGCAAGCGCCACAAGGACCAACTGGTTTATCAACCAAATTATTGGCTGATTTTGCTGTAATCGCTAGTTTTAGAATTTTTACGTTGGGAAATATTGCTCCTGCATTCCAAATAGCCACTCTTTCTGCACACATTCCTGAAGGATATGCCGCGTTTTCTTGGTTGTTTCCTAAAATTATTTCTCCATTTTCTAGTAACAAAGCTGCTCCAACACTGAATTTTGAATAAGGTGCATAGGCTTTTTCTCTAGCTAAAATGGCTTGCTCCATTAGTAATTTATCATCAATTTCCAATTCGGAAACATCTCTAAAAATAGTTGCTGTGGTTTTAATTTCTATATTTTTCATGAATGTAGTGTCAAAAAAAGCAGCCTTTTAGACTGCTTTGATTTGTTAAAAATAGGAAATATTAATGATTTAATAGTTATCAAAGATTTCTCCCAAATCAAATGACAATGAGAATCGTAAAGAATTTTCTAATGGATTGTTTACATCCGAAGAATTGATCAAATACGATAAATCAATATTCAAAGCATTGGTTCTAAAACCTGCACCAAGGGTAAAATATTGTCTATTTCCTTTATTTCTGCTTTCGTGAAAATATCCAGTTCTCAATGCAAATGCGTTGTTGTATAAATATTCCGCACCAACTGCGTATGTAAATTCTTGCAATTCTTCTTTGAATCCTCCTGGAGCATCTCCAAATGAACCAAGAATTCCCTGAATCCAACCAATTTCATCTTCAGAACCATCAGGTTGTGGCGTTGGAACTAATAATTTTGTGAATTCAACGTTGGTAGAAATGATGTTGTAATCGTCCAAAATAAAATCAAAACCACCACCAAATTTCAAATTAGTTGGAATAAAATCCTCTTGTCCTGGTGTGTATGAAACTTTAGGCCCAATGTTGGCAATGTTGAAACCAAATCTGTAACGCCCATTAAAACTTCCATAATTTTCTTCAAAAGATTGGTAATATCCAGAAATATCGACTGCAAATGAGTTGATTGGTTGCAACGTATTTCCAGCAGTTCCATTGAAAGCAAGGTTAGAACGAATGTATTTCAATCCAACACCCATTGAAAAAGTTTCGCTTAATTTTAAAGAATAAGCACCTGTAACCACCATCTCATTAGGATTGATGGTTCCATTTGGATTTCCTTGATTGTCTGTTAAATCAATTTGCCCTAAAGAAAAATATTTAAAATCTGCTCCCCAAGCTGAGTTTTCACTAAATCTGTTAATGTATGCAGCACTTCCTACAAAAATATCATCTGTTAAATTTCGCAACCAAGGTGAATATGTTAAACCAGTTTTTATTTGTCTGTCACTAAAAGACATTTTTGCAGCATTGTGAAATAATGACCAAGCATCAGTAGTTGTGGCAACACCCATATCTCCCATTCCACCTGCTCTAGCATCTGGAACAATTAATAAAAAAGGAGCTGCTGTGGTAATAGCATTTTCTTGAGCGCTTACTTTTACACTCATTATGGCACAAAGTGCGATACAAATTCCAAGTTTTTTCATGATTTTTTTTGTTTGTTGGGCAAATATCTAATTTTTATTGAAGAATTACTAATTTTTCGTATTTCTCTGAAACTAAATTACTCAGAGTTGATCGTACTTTTAATTTATACACATACACCCCTTTTCCTATTTTATTACCAAAGTCGTCCAAACCATTCCAAACAATATTTCTTGATAAATTTCCAGTGGTTTGCACATTTTGATTGATGGTTTTGATTAATTTTCCTGACACCGTAAACACTTGCACTTGCACTTCTAAAGGTTCATTGGGTTTGTTATGATTGAACCAAAACTCGGTATAATTTACAAATGGATTGGGATAATTCAATACATTTTCGAGGTTTAAAATTGCATCACTCACCACCACGAAATTCAACGTAGTTTCAGAAGAATTATTGTAAGTATCCCACGCTTTTAATTGCAATGTATGAGGACCAACCTCTAAATTTCTCAGAGTGTAGGTAACTTTTCCTTTGGTAAAATCATTCAATTCTGATTGATAAAAATCATTTAAAATAATTGGATTGGAAGTATCACCATCTAAAATAGCCACAATATCATGGTCAACAGCAGTGATGGAAGTGTTGATGCCACTTGCATCCGAAAGCACTGCAATTAGGTTTGGAGAAGCATTTGTATTGCCTCCATCAATAAAAGATTCATCGTTCATAAACAATCTTATTTCAGGACCAATAGTATCATCTGGAGCGTTTTGATTGATGCCTCCAATCACAATATCATTGTTAAATCCGCCTTTATCTTCTTCTTCATTTTCTGCATAAAAACTTAATTTTCCTTTTCCAAATGCCACTCTGATATCTTTTGGAACGATAAATTCAAAACTAAATCTACCATTTTCAACAGTTGATTTTCCTCTGAATAATTTACTGTCTTGAGAATCAAAAGTCATTTTAATTCCAAAACCGTCGTTATCTAATGTTGTTTTATCTAAGGATTTATCAAAAATTGTAGTGGACAACGTTCCATTAAAATTGGTCAAAATTGTGTTGGTATTGTCTGTTACAATTCCATCAAATTTTATTTTTGACAATCCTTTGATGGTGTCCAAAGATTGAGAAATATCAATATCATTCATTCTGGTAATTCTAATATTTGGTTTTGGTACCGCTAATTTCTTTGCTGGATCTCCAAAAGAATAAATAAAGAATTTTTGTGAATTTGGAAATTGATTTTTTGCCCTCATAAGCGCTTGAGAAATGCTCAAATCTTCGTTATTGAAACCCATTAAAATACGAATCAACACTTCATTGAATTGCTGACCAACAAAAATAAAAACTTCTCTTGTGGTGGTAATCATATTGGCTGCACCACCTGTTTTACTTTTGAACAGAATTTCGCCTGCAGTAATTCTGTTTGGATTGTCAAAACGAGAAAAATCGCAAGTAACTGTAATAAATAAAGGCAATGTATTTGGATTGTTGAAAGATTGAATTTGTGGCACATCCAAAATACGTTCAGACGCAAATCCATCTTCACCTCCATGTCCAAAATAATCAAACACCAACGTTCCTTTTTCAATAGCGTTTGTTATTGCTTTGTTTACTTCTGGATAACGTTCGCCTCCAGAGGCATTTTGTTGCACATATGCATCCAAATAAATTTTGTTTACGTTGAAAACAGGTTTGTTGGTTTTGATTTCATCAGCAATTTTTTCAACACCTTCTTGCAACACTTGTTCTCCTGTTACATCAATATCATCTGCCAATAAAGTGATGGTATTACGCCAATCTCCAAAAGCATTTTTACTGTAATAAGACAAAATTTTATCCACAACAGTTGTTGCTTCATCCAATGTAGAAACAGGAATTCTGCTGGATGCTACATCAATAGTATGTGAAGTTGTCATGGTTCCTTCATTAGCATCTAACATCACATAAAAGTCATCAGAAACCCAAGAATTTGCCAAATTAAAACTATCAAAAGCCAATTTTACTGGGACAATATTGTTGTTGCTTGTAATTCTGTCTTTGTAATCATAAGAAGCATCCCCAAAAAAGCATACATATTGTAATTTTTTTTCGGGAGTAGAATTATTTTCATAGATATGTTTGATGAAATCACGAATACCTGTAATGTCTTTAGAACCTGATGAAAACTCGTTATAAATTTCGTCCAAAATCACTACTTTAGTGGTTAAATTTGAATTTTCTTGATGATAATTTGCCAATCTTTGTGCCTGTCCAGCCAAAGCTGCATTGGTAATCATCAAATAATTGATGTCGCGCAAAGCGTGTAAATTTTGATTGGTAATTCTGGAATTTTGAATACGAATTGGCGTGTAAAAATCTGTTTCATGTAAGATTGCGTATTCTTTGATTGCGCCAGCAACATCGCTAAACGCGAAATTTGTTCCCGAACTTTGATTTACAATTCTTTCAGGTGCAATTGGATTGGAAACATCCCAAACTTGAAATGCTGCATTTCCATTCGCAATTTGATACTCAACAATTCCTGAGGCATTTGCTTGTTCAAAACTTCTAAAACCGAATTGAAAATTAGAAAAGCTCAATTGTTTTTTTCCAATTATTTCAATGTAATCTAAAAAAGCATTGGCGGATGGATTTCCATTGTTGTTGTAAGTAAGCGTAAATGATAAATTTTGCGATGAATTTGCAATAGAATTGTCCCTTTCAATTGCAATAGCTTTGGTCAATGCTTGTGGATTTACAGCTGGAAAATTGATAACATACAAATCTTGATTGTTTACTTTCACATCCAAAGTGGCGGAAACAACTGAATTTGAAACAGCTCTTACTCTTATTGTTACAGGTTGATTTGGTAACGCATTTTGAAATGGAATGTTGAATGTTTGACTATTATTAACGTTAAAATCAGCATTAAAAAACCATTGCATTCCTGCTGCAAATAAATTACGTTCGTCTTTTTCGAAAAAGGTAAAGTCATCAAAAACAGTTATTTGAGTTGCTGCAGTTCCTGAAATTGGCGCTTTTTGTTGAATTCGTTTTCCATCAATATCATTGACGGTTATAAAATAATGCGCCACATCCGAATACGGATTTTGTCTGTGTATAGCAGTCGAATTTGTAGAATTTACTTCCCAATCATGAGGTCCTTTTGCATAAAATAAAATATAATCATTTGCATCAAAAGAATTGTCATTTTCGCCAACAATAAAAATGGCATTTTCTTGCAAATCGTCAAACCTAAAACTGCTATTCAATAAAGGTAATTGCTGACCACCATTGCCATAAATATGGATTTTTTTTGGGTTCAAGCCATTCAAAGGAATGCCCAATTGTTGCAGAAAATTTCGGTCTATTTTGAAAATTCCAGTGGTATCAACTGCAAATTTATACCAATTTCCTTCGGATAAAACGCTGTTATTGGTTTGCGAGTAAGCTACTGCAATGTATAAAAAACAAATAAAAAAGAAAGAATGCTTTTTCATATTTTAGTTTTCAAATAACGGAAAATAAAGTTAAATATTTTATAGAAAACAAAGATAATAGATACTAAATTGAAAAAGAAACCGTTTTGAAAGCATAGAAAAATATTGGTGCGTTAAAATTATGAAATAACTTGTTAGAAATGTATTTTATTGTAAATTGCATCACTGTATAAAACCCTATTAATTTTAGTTTAGGAAATGAAAAACACGTTGAAAACCGGTCTTATTATTGCAATCGCACTAATGATTTTTAGTTGTAAAAAATCAACTAATAACAATTCTTCGTTAACAGGATTGACATTCAATGACCCAAAAAATGGGAATTACGTAAAAGGAAATGCGGATAGCAAACAAAAACCGCCTCTGGGAATGGTTTCTGTAGAAGGAGGATCATTCACTATGGGACAAGTCCAAGATGACGTTATGTTTGATTGGAACACTACCCCAAAAAAATTACACGTTCGTTCTTTTTTTATGGACGAAGCTGAAGTTACCAACTCTGAATACTTTTTATATGTTCAATATATGAAGGATGTTTTTCCTCCATCTGAAGAAAATTATAAAAATATTTATCCTTCTGTTTTGCCTGACACCTTAGTTTGGAGAAAAAGTTTGGGAAATACCGATATTTTATCCGAAAATTATTTTCGTCATCCAGCCTATGCAGATTATCCTGTGGTGGGTGTAAGTTGGTTGCAAGCCAATGAATACTGCAAATGGAGAACCAATGTGGTGAACTTAAAAACCTTGATTGACAAAGGATACATCAAAAACATTTTTGAAATAGATTCTATCAGCAACTTTTTTGATACAGATGTATTTTTAGCAGATGATTCTCGTTTGTTTGAAGGTGATACTACTGTTTATAAAAGAGGTGTTCCAACAAGAGTGGTTCGTAAAAGAGGCGATCCAAGACCTGAAAGAGGCGCATTTCAAGGAAGAAAAATTACACAAGCTGACGGAGTTTTAACACAACGTTTTCGTTTACCAACAGAAGCTGAGTGGGAATTTGCTGCCAAAGCAGACGTTGAAAACAGAGAATATAACAACGTAAGAGGTAGAAAAAAATACGCTTGGGACGGAAAATACACACGTTCTTCAGAAAAACGTTACAGAGGAGATCAATTGGCCAACTTCAAGCAAGGAAATGGCGAATATAGTGGTTTGTCAGGTTGGAGTTCTGATGGTTCTGATATTCCAAACAAAATAAAATCGTATCCACCAAATGCTTTTGGATTGTATGACATGTCAGGAAACGTAGCAGAATGGGTGGCAGATGTTTACAGACCTATTATCGATAATGAAGCCAATGATTTCAACTATTTCAGAGGAAATATCTTTACTAAAAAAATGATTGATGCCAATGGAAATTTGGTGTATGCAGCAGATGGCGATTTTGCAAAAGTGGATTATGACACACTTCCTAATGGAAAAATAATTCCTAATCAATTGCCAGGAACTATCAAATACATGCCAATTACCAAAGACGATGCTGTAATGCGTAGAAATTTCTCTATTGCCGATAATTCTAATATTGCAGATGGTGATTTGAATTCTTCTCGTTTTTTCAATACAAATGAGGATGAATTTACTTCAAAACCAAGTATGTACAATTCGCCAAAATCACCTGTAAGAATGCGTGATTCCATCACAGGAAAAGATATTTTAGTGAATGATGCTAAAAAAAGAACCACTTTAATTAGCGACAATACACGAGTTTATAAAGGAGGTTCCTGGTCTGACAGAGAATATTGGTTAGATCCAGCACAAAGAAGGTATTTGCCAGAATATATGGCAACCAATTATATCGGATTTCGTTGTGTTTCAGATAAGTTAGGCCTTATGGCAACACAAAAGAAAACGGCTAGAAACCCAAGTAGATAAGTATTTAAAACTCATAATACCAACCTCATTGTAATTTTTATAATGAGGTTTTTTAATATATTCAACTATTTAGAGTTAATAACATTTTTTTACAAACAATTTAAACCACATAGAAACATAGAAAATAGAGATGGATAGCCCAATTTTTGGGATACACATAGCTATGACTTTCTAATATTTAGCAAAGCGACTTTTAGCGTTAAAGTACAACTATGATTTCTATGTGGTTATAATAAATTAAAATTGAATTAAACCCAACAGATTAGCATTTCTAATTTATGAACATTCCACAACTGTACGAAATTTATAAAACTCACTATAAAGTAACTACTGACACAAGAGCAATTCCTGAAAATAGTTTGTTTTTTGCTTTAAAGGGTGAAAACTTCAACGGAAATTCCTTTGCCGAAAAAGCGCTAGAATTGGGCGCGCGTTTTGCTATTTTTGATGAAAAAGTTTATCAAACAGATGAACATATGATTTTGGTAGATGATGTTTTGCAAACCTTACAACAACTTGCCAATTATCACCGAAAACAATTGCAAATCCCCATTATTGGGTTGACAGGTAGCAATGGAAAAACAACTACTAAAGAGTTGATTCATGCTGTAATCCAACAAAAATATAAGTCAGTTGCTACCAAAGGAAACCTCAACAATCATATTGGTGTGCCTTTGACATTGCTTTCTATGACACCTGAAACTGAAATTGGTATTGTAGAAATGGGAGCCAATCATCAACAAGAAATTGCTTTTCTATGCAGCATTTGCGAACCAGATTTTGGGTACATCACCAACTTTGGCAAAGCGCATTTAGAAGGTTTTGGAGGCGTTGAAGGTGTTATCAAAGGAAAAAGCGAACTGTACGATTTTCTTAGAGCACATCAAAAATTAGCCTTTGTAAATCCTTCTGATGACATTCAAATGAGAAAAACTTCAGATATTTCTAGATTATTTTTTGACAATCAACGTATTCAATATTTGGAAGTGAATCCTTTTTTAAAACTTTCTTTGGATGGAAATGACATTCAAACCCAATTGATTGGTGATTATAACTTTCCTAACATTGCTGCTGCTATTACCATTGGAACTTATTTTGAGATTTCTAAAGAGGCTATTAAAAAAGCGATTGAAAGTTATGTTCCTCAAAACAATCGTTCGCAAATTGTAAAAACAACACATAATACTTTGTTTTTAGATGCTTACAATGCCAATCCAAGCAGTATGAAAGTGGCGCTTGAGAATTTTGCTTCCTTAAATGCTGTAAACAAAACACTTATTTTAGGAGACATGTTCGAATTGGGTAATGAAAGTACCCAAGAGCACCAATCAATTGCTGATTTGGCAGCACAATTGGGATTTGAAGCTGTCTTTTTGGTTGGGAAAAATTTCTATCAAACGAAATCTACACATCCTAAATTTGAAGATTATGAAAGTTTTGAAAAACACCTATCTAAAAATCCCTTACTTGGAAAAACCATTTTGATAAAAGGTTCAAGAGGAATGAGGTTGGAACGAGTTGTTGGGGGGCTTTAAGTTCTTAGTTTAAGATTCAAAATTTAAAAAGTAATAGTTAGTTTGAAGTTTCTGTTGTTTGAATTGGTTAATTGGTTAAACAACAAAGACGAAGACGAAAGACTAAAAGGTTTCTGTTGTTAAAATTGATTATTTGGTTAAACAACTAAGACTAAGCACTCAAAACCCAAAACTCAACACTAACCTCTAACTTCTAACTTCTAATATCTAATATCTAACTTCTAACCTCTAAAGCCTCCTTTGGCGGGCAGGCAGTTAAACCCCTACTGAATATTATTGCGATGGTACTCTAATAGGTTGTCAATAGGTCTTTGGATGACATCTGTCACTGTTAAATTATTTTTTTGAGCCACTTTTTCTAATAAATCTCTGAAGTAAAAAGCAATTGAGCCTATAAAATAAAGTGGTGTTTCTGTACCTTTTTCAAAAGGCAAAACTCTGTATTTAAAAAACTCTTGAAATCCTTTTTTGATGATGCGTTTGATGTATTTATCCTCTTTAAATGCAAACATAAATTGTGCAAAGGTTGCTAAATACATATTTGGATTTTGCTCTCTATACAAATTTTTCTTTACAAAGTCGGCATCTAAATTATATTCCGCTTCAAATTTTTCTGCAATTCTTTTGGGCATCTTCCCATAAAAATATTCCTTTAATAATATTTTACCAAAGTGATTTCCACTGGCTTCATCCATCACAATATATCCTAAAGAAACGGTTTTCATGTGAAGGTTTTCCCCATCAAAATAACAACTATTGGAACCCGTTCCCAAAATACAAACGATGGCAGGATTTTTACCTGAGGCGGCATACACAGCTGCCAACATATCTTCTGCAACAAATACTTTTGCATTGATAAAGATGGATTCCAATACGTCTTGCAAGATTTTGATTGCTACAGGAGTACCACAGCCTGCTCCGTAAAAATAGATTTCTTCAACATCCTCTTTGATATTGATCAGTTGATACATGTGTATGATTCGATCCGTTAACTCTTTGGTCGAATTTACTTCTGGATTCAAGCCCAAAGTTCTCACTCTGAATGCTTCCGTTTTATCTTTATTGATAGCAATCCAATCTGCTTTTGTAGAGCCTCCGTCTGCAATTAAAATCATGG
>DAIUBY010000006.1:0-4335 GCA_036846425.1 Polaribacter sp. | reverse complement strand
TACTTGTTGACTTTTTTAATTACAGCTTTTCCCGATTCTTGGGGAACGTTAAGAAGCATCTCGTTTTTCAATCTTAAAATTGTTGTTTCGGTATTTGTTGTTAGAAGTTATCTTTTAGAGGTTTGGTTGTAATTCAGACTTGATTTTGTACGTTTCCATTTGTCACTTTTAATTAGGAATTGCTTTCCCGAAGAGCGCTGAAACGTGCTATTAAAATTATAGGGTGCCGCACACCTGTATTGCTTCCAGAATTAAGAACTAAACTTACTGCAATGATGCAATTAGAGATCATGTTGACGATTTGTTATGAAAATTCGTATGGTACATGCTTTTTCATTTTTGGAATGCATGATGCGGTACTGGAATCTGAATCAGCTGTTGATAAATTTGCTTTTTGAAATTTATTGCATTTTTTTTTATCATTTTCTTGGATGATTGGAATGATCTCTTCTCTGCAAATTCCGTAATAATTGCAAAAATCATCAATGGTAATGGGTTGGTGAGGTTGCTTTTCCAAGTCTTTTTTGATGTTTTTTAACATCTTAAAACTCATGCTCTCTCCTTTTCCGAAAAAGACTTGAATGTCTATTGCTTTAATTATCTGTCTCATCATTACTAATTTTTGATAAAGCAAATTTATTACTGAAAAAAAAATATTTACGATACAAAACAGTAGTGTTTGCGATGCAAAAGTGTAGTTTTTACGCAATCAACAGAGTTTGCCTAGGCTACCTTACTATTATTATTTTCTAAAGCAATGTATTTTGCTCTGATTAAATTGTATGTTTTTAATTTTACCTCCTTCCCCTTTATATTGGCTAGTGTTTTGATTGGACTTTTCAATTCGAGTTGGGGAGATTTTTGATTATTAAACCAGGTCCTGAAAGGCACCTCATTAACTAAAATTAAAGGAGGGTGTTCTACTTCTTTCATTTGACGGAATGCAAAACCAATATTATCTTTTATAGTTGTATTATTTACAAATTCTGTGAAAAAATCAAAAGCCTGTTGGTTTTCGAAAATATTTTTTGGATATCTCATTTCATTTTTAGAAAATACTTCTGATTTTTGAATTTCTGGAATAGCTGAATTAAAATGCGATTGTAAAATTTCCATTTTGTTCATCAACTTTAAAAAAAAATGATCGATTATTTTAAAACAACTATTATTTGTATTTACGAACGCTTTGAAATCTTGGTAATATGCACTTAAGGCCTTTTTGATAAGTATTTTATAATCATTGTATTTGTTGGGATTGATGATTTGAAGCCCCAAATTGTTAAGATAGTAATTGGTATTTATGTTTGATAGTTCTTGTTCACAAAGCTGGTCTACAATATCCTCTTCAATACTATTACTATATGATATTACCAAATTTGTAATTGAGTTATTTACTACTTTTATAAATCTATTTATCTTCACTTCTTCAATTCCTTTTTCATGTGCTTCTTTTTTAATTTGGTCATTAATACTTTTTAATGGATGTTTCTTTATCATATCCATCATTTCCTTATATTCCTTTGTTCTTTTTTCTAAATTATTTAAATAAGATTCTAATGTAGTTGGTGTTTTTTGAACGTGCTCTTCTAATTCTTTTGAGATATTATTAATATACTCTTTGAACTCTTTTGATTGGAATACTGAAAAATCTATTTTTGAATAAAACTCTAACGATTTTGAAAGAGTTTTTGCAAATTCTTGCATGATATCTGAGAATGCCGAAATTCTTTCTGAAATTTTTGGAAAAGGAATTGAAATTTTTATGGGTTGTAAATTTACTTTATCTATGTTGTTCATAATTAGCAATTTAATAATTTTACAAATTTACAGACTTATTTGAAAACACAATCAGGAAAGTTATTCACAGATAATACTAAATTGTTAACTAATTTTGTAGTATGCCCTTTTATATCCTGCCACTTGCCTTTTACTATCCTCTGCCACTTCACTGCAACTATCCTGCTAGTATCCTGCTAGTATCCTGCTAGTATCCTCACATTATTTTGTTTGAGTGGTTGCAATTGTAACGGAGATGAATAGTATTCCGTTAGTTTTTATTTGTTAATAATATAAATGCAGTTTTTGAATAAGTTCATTTTATCTAGTTGATTTAGTGATTTTTAAGTAAGAGATATTGGGATTGTTTTTTAGAACTCAATGTGTAAGATTAGACCCTGAGACGAGTTCAGTTTGACAAAACATATATCGGGGTGACGGAGATTGAATTGGGACTAGCGCGAAAAAGGCAGGAAGGCAAAGTGAATGGAAGATGATGACATTGATTAACTACTCTATTTTGTGGTATTTTTTGATCATTGATGGTGGTATTTGTTATTGTTTGGTGTTATTTGGTGAGTTTTGGTAGTTTGTGGTGGTTGCTTTACCTATTTTTTTGAGGTGCTTTATTATCGCTTAGTTTTGGAGTGTTTGAAGAAGAAACTGGGTGTACAACAGCTTTGGAATTTGACATTGATTCATATTAAGTATGAGAAATTTAAGCAAATTGGAAATGGAGCTTCAGAAGCAACATTCCGCAGGTCAGGCAACATGTGTTTGTTGCACAATAGACGCAGGTATCAACTTAAACACTGAAAATCATGGCTAAGTTTGATGGGATTTTTGAAATTAAAGGGACACTACAAGGTATGTCTTTTTATAAGTCGAAAGACGGATTGTTGATTCGAAAAAAGGGAGGAGTAGATAAATCTCGTATTAAAAACGATCCTGCTTTTCAACGTACCCGAGAGAATGGGTCTGAATTTGCTCATAATGCCAATATGGGATTGATGATGCGAAAATCAGTTGCTAATTTGGTTTCGCTTGCCAAAGATTATCGTGTGAGTAGCAGGGTAACACAAGTTATGAGTACTCTTAAAAACTTGGATGTTACCTCAGCAAGAGGTGAACGAAAGGTTTGGTTAGGTCTTGCAACTCTCGAAGGAAAGCAAACTATTAAAGGTTTTGATTTTAATGCGAATTCAACATTTAACTCAGTTTTTCGTGGAGAGTATGCATTGGATACACTTACAGGTGAAGTAACTATTACTGACTTCAGTCCCGTTAAAAACCTAAGTTTACCCCAAGGTGCTACACATGCTAGTATTAGCGTGGCAGTTGCTAATGTTGATTTCGAGTTTAACAATTTTGGTACCCGCTACAGCACTAAAGAAAACATGGCTTTGGTAGATGGTGAGCTAAACATTACATTAACTCCTTCTTCAATGCCAGGAGGAACTGGAACTAATTTTTATTATATTTTAATAGAATTTTTTCAAGAGTTGAATGGGGTGCAGTATCCATTGAAAAACAATTCGCATAATGTGTTGTATTTGATGGAGGTGGTATAATTTCCTATCCCCCCGCCCCTTTCCCTACCTATCGGCAGGTATGCACAGAAAAGGGGGTTAGATTCTGAAGGCTTTGAGGACTGGGAGTTTTGAAATCCGTATCGAGAGGTACGGATTTTTTTATGTTTGCTATTTTGTGAGGAGATTTTAAGGTAACTACAAATGGTTTGTATTCACAACGTTCCCGAATTCTCGGGACGAAGGACGAAGCAATCTGTTTATTTTTTTAAATGCATACCGAGAACGAGGGAGTCTTAATTGGTAGATTGCCGCGCTCCTGCGTCGCTTCCCGAAGCAAGTTCGGGACTGGCTGCAATGACGGTAACTTAGGGAGTTTTAATTTACAGATTGCCGCGCTCGTGCCTCGCTCGCAATGACGGACTGGCTGCAATGACTAGTTAAGGGTAACTACAATTGGTTTTTATTTACGGCGTCTTTGCGAGGACGAAGGACGAAGCAATCTGTTTGTTGATTTAAATGCATTTTGGGAGCTTGGGAATTTTATTGATGAGATTGCTTCACTCCTGCGTCGCTTCCCGAAGCAAGTTCGGGACAGGCTGCAATGACGGGATGGAGTTTAATGAAGAGATTATTTAAATGTTGAAAAGCCAGCCCTCTGAGAGGTCATTCCAGTCTGGGTTTACGAGGTTTATTTATGATTCTTTTCTTTTTCTATTTCCTGATTTTAGTTGTTTTTCTCTTGCAATTGCCTGGGTGATATCATCGAATTCTTCATAATACACTAACATATCACAATTATATTTTGCAGTGAAGCCCTTGTATTGTTTTGTTTTGTGTTGGTATATTCTTTTTAATAAGTTACGTGTTACCCCAATATAGATTACTGTTTTGTTTTTGTTGGTTAGGAAGTAGATGTAGGACTTTTTCATTTTTTAAAAGTAATGATTTTGGTTTGTATTCACAATGTCTTTGCGAGGACGATAGGACGAAGCAATCTGTTTATTGAAATTCACTGCATTTTGAGTAT
>DAIUBY010000005.1:41306-55447 GCA_036846425.1 Polaribacter sp. | reverse complement strand
GATTTAGGTGAACCTGAAGTGTTGCCAAAATGGGTTCAATTTCACAATGCAAAAGCAGATGAAATTCATAATATTTATGGTCATGATTGGGCAAAATTAATTTTTGAAGGATACAAAAATGATTTTCCAACAGAAAGACCTTTTATTTTAATGCGAGCTGGATATTCTGGTTCTCAGCGTTTTGGAATGATTCCTTGGTCTGGTGATGTTAATAGAACTTGGGGAGGTTTGCAATCACAACCTGAAATTGCGTTGCAAATGGGAATGCAAGGTTTAGGCTATATGCACTCAGATTTAGGTGGATTTGCAGGGGCAAATTTAGATGATAATCTATACATAAGATGGTTGCAATATGGTGTTTTTCAACCAATTTACAGACCTCATGCACAAGATGATGTGCCAAGTGAACCTGTTTTTAGAAGCGAAAGAGCTAAAAAATTGGCAAAAAAAGCGATTGAATTACGCTATCAATTACTGCCTTATAATTATCATTTAGCCTTTGAAAATCATCAAAAAGGATTGCCTTTGATGCGTCCTATTTTCTTTGAAGAAGATTCAGAAAAATTACTGACAAATTCGATTTCTTATTTTTGGGGAAATGACTTTTTAATTACTCCAATTTTAAAAGATAGCATAACTTCAAAAGAAATTTATTTTCCAAAAAATAGCAATTGGTTTGATTTTTATACCGATGAAAAAATTGCAGGAGGACAAACAAAAACAGTAACTTTATCTGAAGAAAATATCCCAACTTTTGTAAAAGCTGGTGCATTCATTCCAATGACTAATGTTGTACAAACTACTGATAATTATACTGGAAATCAATTAATTCTGCATTATTATTACGATGCAACAGTTGTTGAAAGTGAGCGAAAATTATACAATGATGATGGAATTACAGCAAATGCTTTCGAAAATGGTAACTATGAAATTTTAGAATTTGAAGCAGAAATTGAAAAAAAATGGTTGGAAATTGATATTGAATCTGAAATTGGAAATCAATGGATTTCATCAGAAAAAGACATCACATTGATTATTCACAATATCAATTGGAATCCAAAAAAAATAAAAATTAATGGAAAAAACAGGAAAGTTTTTCCTAAAAATAATCAATTATCAATTCCAATAAAATGGAATTTTCAAAAAGAATTAAAAATTAAAATATCATTAAAATAACAAGAAAAATGAGCAAACTAACAAGAATTTTAAGCATTTCAATGGTATTGATTTTATGGAGTTGTTCATCAAAAAAAGATGCAGAAAAGAAGATGGAAGTGAAACAGAATGAAAAAAAAATAGTTGTATATCAAGTATTTACACGATTATTTGGCAATACAAATACAACCAATAAACCTTGGGGAACTTTAGCCCAAAATGGCGTTGGAAAATTCAATGATTTTACGGATAAAGCATTATCTAAAATCAAAGATTTGGGAGTTACACACATTTGGTACACAGGTGTTCCTCATCATGATGTAATTACGGATTATACCGAATTTGGAATCTCAAATGATGATCCTGATGTTGTAAAAGGAAGAGCAGGTTCTCCTTATGCTGTGAAAGATTATTACAATGTAAATCCTGATTTAGCGGTAAATGTTGCCAATCGTTTGCAAGAATTTGAAGCTTTGATTGAACGAACTCACAACAATGGATTAAAGGTTATTATTGATATTGTGCCAAATCACGTAGCTCGAAATTATCAAGGTTTGACTAATCCTAAAGGAGTAAAAGATTTTGGGGCTGATGATAATAAGAAAGTGGTTTATGATGTAAATAATAATTTTTACTACAATCCAAATGAAGCTTTTGAAGTGCCAGATTTTTTAAATAATTACAAACCTTTAGGGGGTGAAAATCATCCATTATCAGATAAAAAATTTGATGAAAATCCAGCAAAATGGACAGGAAATGGATCAAGAATTTCAAAACCTAGCTTTTATGATTGGTATGAAACTGTAAAAATCAATTATGGAGTTTCTCCTGAAGGAAAAAAGGATTTTGATGAATTGCCTTTAGGATTTGAAAATCAAAATTATCAAAAACATTTTGAATTTTGGAAAGACAAAACAGTTCCAAATTCATGGATAAAATTCAAAGATATTGCTTTGTATTGGATTGAAAAAGGAGTTGACGGATTTCGTTTTGACATGGCAGAAATGGTGCCTGTTGAGTTTTGGAGTTATCTAAATTCACATATTAAAATGAAAAATCCAAACGCATTTTTATTAGCAGAAGTTTACAATCCTAGTTTGTATAGAGATTATATCAAAAAAGGAAAAATGGATTATTTATACGACAAAGTTCAGTTGTATGATACACTTAAAAACGTGATGCAAGGTCGTGGTTTAACAGATCATATTCCGCCAATTCAAGAGGATTTAAAAGATATTGAACATCACCTATTGCATTTTCTTGAAAATCATGATGAACAGCGTATTGCAAGTCCAGAATTTGCTGGAAATTATGAAAAAGGAAAACCAGCAATGGTGGTTTCTGCAACTATTTCCACATCTCCAACTATGATTTATTTTGGGCAAGAATTGGGTGAAGATGGTTCAGAAAATGCTGGTTTTGGTGCTCCTTCAAGAACTTCTATTTTTGATTATATAGGCGTTCCAGCTCTACAACGTTGGGTAAATGATAAAAATTTTGATGGAGGAAAATCAACCAAAGAAGAATTGGCATTGCGTGATTTTTACAAACGATTGTTAAATTTCACAATTTCGAGCAATGCTTTAATGGGTGAATATCAAGATTTACATCTTTACAACAGAAAAAATACTGATAATTATTCATCAAAAATTTTGTCTTTTTCACGATTTTCTAACAGTGAAAAATTAATAATTATTTCCAATTTTGATGCTGAAAAAACACATCAATTTGAATTAAAAATTCCTTCAAAAATTATTAAAAATTGGCATTTGAATGATGGAACCTTTTTGGTAAGAGATCAATTATATGGAAAAAAATCTTTTGATTTGAATGTGAAAAATACTGAAGCAACAATCAAAATTTTGATAAATCCCCTAGAATCCTTCATTTTAAAACTGCAATAATTCATGAAAAAAATATTTTTTTTAGTTGTTTTTTCAATCTTTTTTGGATGTAAAGTTCAAGATAAATCATCCATTTTACCCTCAGAAAATGAGTTTGTTTGGGAAGGAGCAAACGTATATTTTTTACTCACAGATCGTTTTAATAACGGAGACACCACTAATGACCTCAATTTCAACAGAACCAAAACACCAGGAAAATTACGCGGATTTGAAGGTGGAGATTTGAAAGGAATTACTCAAAAAATTAAAGAAGGTTATTTTACAAAATTAGGAATCAATGCCATTTGGATGACTCCAATTGTAGAGCAGATTCATGACGCCACAAACGAAGGAACAGGAAATACTTACGGTTTTCACGGTTATTGGACAAAAGATTGGACAGCAATTGATCCCAATTTTGGAACCAAAGAAGATTTGAAAGAATTGGTTGATGTAGCTCACAAAAATGGCATCCGAATTTTGTTGGATGCAGTGATCAATCACACAGGTCCTGTTACTGAAAAAGACCCTGTTTGGCCTTCTGATTGGGTGAGAACTTCGCCAAAATGTACTTATGAAAATTATGAAAATACGGTTTCTTGCACCTTAGTTGAAAATTTACCAGACATCAAAACTGATAGTAATAAAGCTGTTGATTTGCCACCACAATTGATTGAAAAATGGAAAAATGAAGGAAGATTAGCTCAAGAATTGGCAGAATTGGATGTTTTTTTTAAAAAAACAGGTTATCCAAGAGCGCCTCGTTTTTACATCATGAAATGGTTGGCAGATTATATTACAGATTTTGGTATTGATGGTTATAGAGTTGATACTGTGAAACATACAGAAGAATATGTTTGGCAAGAATTCAGACAAGTGTGTGATGCTGCTTTTTTAGATTACAAAAAGAATAATCCTGATAAAGTATTAGATTCAAACGGATTTTATTTAGTTGGTGAAGTGTATAATTATGCTATTTCTCATGGAAAATCTTTTGATTTTGGAGATCGAAAAATCAATTATTTTTATGAATCTTTCAATAGTTTGATCAATTTTGAGATTAAATGGAATGTAAAACAATTGTCTTCGAAAAAGGTTTTTCAAAAGTATGATTCTTTATTAAACACAGAATTAAAAAACTACGGAATCTTAAATTACATGACTTCTCATGATGATGGTCAACCTTTTGATAAAGAGAGAACTAACTCATTTCAAACAGCAACAATGTTATTATTAACCCCAGGAACTTCGCAAGTATATTATGGAGATGAATCAGCAAGAAGTTTGAAAATTAAAGATGCAATTGGTGATGCAACCTTGCGTTCTTTTATGAATTGGGATGACATAAAATCTTCTAAAGAAACCCAAAAAATACTTGAACATTGGCAAAAATTAGGTCAATTTAGAGCAAAACATCCTGCAATTGGTGCAGGAAAACATCAATTGATTTCCGAAGAAAATGGATTGATTTTTTCAAGAGTTTATATCAATGATAAAGTAATTGTTGGCATTGAATTGACTGATAAAAATATCAAAATGAATGTTTCAAGCATTTTTAAAGATGGGGAAAAACTAAAAGATGCTTATTCAAATCAGGAAATAATTGTAAAAAACGGACAAATTGCATTTGTTTCTGAATTTCCAATTGTTTTGTTGGAAAAAATATAAATCATGAAAATTCAATCAAATTTTACATTTATTCTTATTTTTTTAGTTTTTCTAGGATGTAAAAATTCTGATGAAGTCACTGTTTTTTCACCAAATAAGGATATCAAAATTGATTTCAATTTAAGCAAAACAGGCAAACCTTATTATTTGGTTTCAAAAGCATCAGAAATTGTTATTGATACTTCTTTTTTAGGATTTGATTTTGAAAACTCTCTGCCTTTTATCAATGATATTCAGATTGTAAATTCAACAAAAAGCAATTTCAACGAAACTTGGCAATTGCCTTGGGGAGAGCAATTAGATGTTGTAAATCATTACAATGAATTGAAAATTGAATTACAGGAAATCAGTCAATTAAAAAGAAAATTGAACATCATTTTTAGAGTTTATAATGATGGTATTGGTTTTCGATATGAATTTCCTGAGCAAGCAAATTTTAAAGAAACTTTAATTATCAATGAAAATACGGAATTTAATTTAACAGAAGATTATAAAACTTTTTGGGCTCCTGGAGATTGGGATATTTATGAGCATTTATACAACACCACAAAATTATCTGAAATTAATGCCTTAAAATTTGTAAATCAGCCACTTGCGCAAACCTATATTCCTGAAAATGCGGTAAATACACCTGTAACTTTGGTTGGAAAAAATGGATTACACTTAAGTTTTCACGAAGCTGCTTTGGTAGATTATTCAGATATGACTTTAAAAGTGGATACTGTAAATCTATCTTTTAAAAGTAATTTAGTTGGTTCTAGAAATACTTCCTATAAAGTAAAGAGAAAAATTCCTTTTCACACACCTTGGAGAACTCTACAAATTACCAATAATGCACCAGATTTAATCCAATCAAACTTGATTCTTAATTTGAATGAATCTAATAAAATTCGAGATATTTCTTGGTTTACACCCATGAAATATACAGGAATTTGGTGGGAAATGCATTTAGGAAAATCTTCTTGGGATATGAATTCAGGAAAACATGGAGCAACCACTGAAAATGCAAAAAAGTTCATTGATTTTTCATCAAAAAATAATATCAAAGGTGTTTTGGTAGAAGGTTGGAATAAAGGTTGGGGTTTTAATGAAGGAGGATTTGATTTTGTAACTCCTTATCCTGATTACAATTTAAATGAAATTGTTGCATATGGAAAAGAAAAAGGTGTGGAAATAATTATGCATCATGAAACTTATGGAAATGTTGAAACCTATACAAAACAACAAGACACTGCATTTTCATTGATGAAAAGTTTGGGAATTCACTCTGTAAAAACTGGTTATGTTGGAAAATTGATTCCTGAAGGCGAATATCATCATGGACAATTTATGGTGAATCATTATAATAAAACTGTTGAAAATGCTGCAAAATATCAAATTGCAGTTAATGCTCATGAGCCCATAAAACCAACAGGTTTAAGAAGAACTTTTCCAAATACCATTTCAAGAGAAGGTTTGCGTGGACAAGAATTCAATGTTTGGGATCCAAAAGGAGGAAATCCTCCAGAACATTTACCAATCATTGCTTTTACAAGAATGTTGGCAGGTCCAATTGATTATACTCCTGGAATTTTTAACTTAAAACTCGATAATTTCAGAAAAGGAAAACAAGTAAATACCACTTTAGCACATCAATTAGCATTGTATGTGGTGATTTACAGTCCAGTGCAAATGGTTGCAGATTTAGTTGAACATTATGAAGCAAATCCAAAACTTTTAGAGTTTATAAAAGATGTGGGTGCTGATTGGGAAAAAACAAAAGTATTAAATGGAGAAGTTGGTGATTTTGTTACAATTGCAAGAAAAGAACGGAAAACAGGAAACTGGTTTTTGGGAAGTATCACTGATGAAAATGCACGAAAAATTACTATTGATTTTAGCTTTTTAGAGGATAAAATCTCGTACGAAGCAAAAATCTATAAAGATGGAAAAAATGCACATTGGAATGACAATCCTTTGGAAATTGAATTTGAAACTATTCAAATAAATAGCAATTCAAAAAGAACTTTTCAGTTGGCTTCAGGTGGAGGTTTGGCAATTAGTTTAAAGAAAAAGAATTAATCTTTACCCACTTTATCATATTCACGAATCATGAAATATGCCCAAATGACAACGCAAATTCCCACGAAAATAGAAAAATAGAAAACGATATTATCTGCGTTCATTGCTTATTATTTTTAGGTAAATCATTACTCCTAATAGAGTTGGAGCCCAAAGTCCAATAAAAATTCCATGTTGTTTGTCTCCAGTAAGGAATAAATATTCTGAAATTAGGATAATTAAGATACACAATCCTAACATCAAAAAATCAGCAGTTTTTAAATTTTTCATTAATTTCATACGTACAATTAATCTGCAATAAAGTTACTTAAAAATTATTTTTCACTGCTATTTTTTTGGTAAATATTTCAATTTTAATATTTTACGTATAGTTTTAAACAGTACAAGTAAAGCAACAATTAATACAGATTCTTGTTAATTTGTTAATTTTAAGGTTTTTGCTTTATATTAGTACCCAAACAATACTAAAAATACTATGAATTATTTTAAAAAATCGTTGATAATTTTTTTCAATTTTTTTGTCTTTTCATTCTATTCTCAAGAAATTCCTCCTATTAATGTCTTTTCTCCAGAAGATTATGGAGCTGAAAATCAAAATTGGGCAATTACACAAGCTTCCAACAAATACATTTATGTAGCAAATAATAAAGGGCTTTTAGAGTATAATGGAACAAATTGGTTATTGTATCCAACACCCAATAAAACTATTTTAAGATCAGTTAAAAGCTTTCAAAATAAGATATATTGTGGTTTTTACAGAGATTTCGGTTTTTGGAAAAAAAACAATTTGGGTATTTTAGAATACACGTCAATTGTTGAAAAGAAAAAGATTGAAATGTTAGAAGATGAACAGATTTGGGAAATTTTAGAAATAGATAATTTCATGATATTCAAATCTTTACAAAGAATTTATTTGTATGATTTAAAGTCTGAATCTGTAAAAACCATCAGAACTTCTAAAAATATCATCAAAATAGCAAAAGTAGAAAATGCTATTTATTTTCAGGAATTATACAAAGGTGTTTACATGATTGAAAATGGAAATCCAAAATTAATCTCTGACAATCCAATATTAAAAGAAAATAAATTGGTTGATATTTTCTTGAAAAATAACAAATTACATTTTTTAACTCAAAAAGCAGGATTCTATTTTTTAGAAAATAATAGCTTGAAAAAATGGGAAATTCCATCCAATTCTTTTCTAGAATATAAAACTATTTATAGTTCAATTCAATTACGAGATGGAAGTTTTATATTGGGAAGCATTTCCAATGGAATGATTCATTTGTCAAAAGAAGGTGATTTTAAATATCAGATTACCAAGCCTTTAGGATTAAGCAATAATACTGTTTTAGCTATTTTTGAAGATTTAGATCAAAATATTTGGTTGGGTTTAGACAATGGTATTAATAATGTGAATATGAGTTCTCCTTTTCGATTTTTTGTAAAAAAAGGAAATTTTTGGGGAACTATTTATACAACTATCATTTTCAAAGAGTATCTGTATGTTGGAACAAATCAGGGTTTATTTGTACGAAAAGTAACTGATTCAAGTGATTTTGAATTTGTGCAAAATACGCAAGGTCAAGTCTGGAATTTGCAAGAAATTGACAATACGTTGTTTTGTAGTCACGATTCAGGAACCTTTATAATTACTGAAAAAACAGGAAATTTGGTTTCCAATGTTGAGGGAACTTGGGGAGTGAAAAAAATTAATAAAAACACAATTTTGCAAGGAAGTTATGATGGATTGTATATTCTGTCAAATGAAAGTGGTGCATGGAAATTGAGAAATAAGTTGGAAGGTTTTTCCAATTCAAGTAAATTTTTTGAAATGATTGACGAAAATACAATTTTTGTAAATCATGAATACAAGGGTGTTTTTAGACTAAAAGTAACTAAAGATTTTACTAAAATTATTGAATTTTCAAAAGACAATTCTGTTGAAAAAGGGCTTCATTCAAGTATTTTTACTTTCAATAATTCACTTTTTTATGCTTCAAAAAAGGGAGTTTTTAAGTATTCAAAAGAAAAAAAATCATTTGAATTTGATAAAGCATACAGTACTTTAATTTCTGAAGATAAGTTTTTAACAGGTAAAATTCTTCCAGATTACAAAGCCAATAAATTATGGTCTTTTTCAACAAATGAAATTCGATATTTATCTTCTGGAAAGATGAGTAATGAGCCAGAATTAAATGTGATTCCATTAAAAGGTTCGTTACATAAAGGAGCAACAGGCTATGAAAACATCATAAATGTTAAAGAAAAAAAATATTTAATAGGAACCACAGATGGATTTTTAATTGTTGATTTGAACAAAATTAAAGAGCCCAAGGATTTTTCTGTTACTATTGACGCTGTTATCAAAAATGCTAATGACGCTGAGAAAAGTCGTGTAAATTTAGCTGGTAATATTGAGTTTTCAAACAAAGAAAATAACATTGAATTTACTTTTAGCGTCCCAAGTTTCAATAAAACTTCAACAGTAGAATATCAATATCAATTGGAAGGATTGAAAGATAATTGGACAACACTTTCAAAAGCAAACTCAATAACTTTTGACAATTTACCTGCTGGAAATTATGTATTTAAATTAAGAGCTTTTATTGATAATAAACCAAGTTTAAATACAGCTTCTTATACTTTTTCAATAGAAAGACCTTGGTATTTATCTCTGCCATTTTTAATCATTTATCTCATCATATTTGGATTTTTATTATACAGTATTCATGTCATGACAAAGCGTTATTATAGAAAACAGCGTGAAAAATTATTGACAGATGCTCAAAAAGAATTGGAATTGAAAGAGCTTGAAAATTCACAAAAAATCATCAAACTTAACAATGATAAGTTGCATTTGGATATTGAAAATAAGAATAGAGAATTAGCAACTTCTACAATGAGTATCATCAAGAAAAATGAGTTTTTGAATGCTATCAAAACTGAACTTGTCACTGGTGGAAAAAATAATTTGGACAAAGTTGTAAAAATTATTGACAAAAATCTAAACAATACAGATGACTGGAAATTGTTTCAAGAGGCATTTAATAACGCCGACAAAAAGTTTCTAAAAAGGATAAAAGCCAATCACCCAGATTTAACTCCAAATGATTTACGTTTATGTGCTTACCTGCGTTTAAATCTATCTTCTAAAGAGATTGCACCATTACTAAATATCTCACCAAGAAGTGTAGAAGTGAAGCGCTATCGTTTGCGAAAAAAAATGAATTTAGAGCATGATGCGAATTTAACAAGCTACATCATTGAATTATAGATTGCTACATTTTTTAAAATTACCCATACATTTCCACAACATTAACAGTTTATTAATTTTTTGTTAAATATATGTTAATCTAAAGAATTCAATAATAGCAAGCATTTGAAGCTTATTTTCTGAATGTAGCTTTTTTGTTGTGTTTTTTTTAGGGTATTAATAAAAAATAAGCTGTAAATTTGATAAAACTACACATTAAACTTTTTTTTATGAGAAAAAAAATCACTTTTTTACTCTTTGCGTTGTCAACAATGTTTGCATTTTCGCAAACTATCAATGTTAAAGGAGTTGTTAAAGACGCTGTCACAGGAGAAACTTTGCCTGGGGTAAGTGTTGTAATTAAAGGTACCACAACAGGTACTGAAACAGATTTTGACGGGATTTTCAATCTTGCAAACGTAAAACAAGGAGCTACTTTGGTCTTCAATTATTTAGGTAAGAAACCTAAAGAAATTGTTGTAACAACTGCTTCAATTCAAGTTTCTCTAGAAGATGCTGCAGAAGCATTAGAGGAAATTGTTGTAATTGGTTATGGTACACAGCGAAAAAAGGAAGTAACTGGTGCAGTAACCGTAATTTCAAGTGCCACAATTGATGATTTACAACCAACTAGAATTGAGCAAGCGTTGCAAGGTCAAGTTGCTGGGGTAAATATTACAACCTCTTCAGGTTCGCCTGGTGCTGGTGCAAATATTAGAATTCGTGGAGTTTCTACGAATGGCGATAGCAGACCATTGATTTTGTTGGATGGAAGGGTTATTGAAGATTTAAGTGTTGTAAATCCTGCAGATATAGAATCAATCAATATTTTAAAAGATGCAGCAGCTGGTATTTATGGAGTTCGTGCTGCAAATGGTGTAATTTTAGTTACAACAAAATCTGGTAGAAAAAACACAGCTTTTGTTTCTACTTTAAACATGTATGTTGGTTTTCAACAAACTACTAGAGAAATTCCTTTATTGAATGCTACAGAATATGCTTTATTAGCAAATGAGGCATTTGCAGCAAATGGAGAACCATTGCCATTTACTTCTGTTGCTGGGTTAGGACAAGGTACTAATTGGCAAAGAAATGCTTTTGAATCAGCTCCAATTTACAGTATAGATTATACCTTAAACAAAGGAACTGAAAAATCAACGTATTCTTTAGGTTTGTCTGTAATTGATCAAGATGGTATTGTTGGTTTAGATAAATCAAATTTCAACAGAAGAAACATCCGTTTCAATTTTGATACTGAAATTACAAATAAATTAAAATTTACCTCATCAACAATTTTCACTAATACAAATAAAAGAAACTTAAGTGAAAATGTTTTAGGATCAGTATTGTTCAACGCATTGAATATGCCACCAACAATTCCTGTATTTCAACCAAATGGGGAATTTTCAAGACCACCTGCAACTGGAACAGGTATTGAAGTTGCAAATCCACTAGCACAAGTTGACAATGCTCAAAACAGAACAGGAGTAAATAAAATATCTGGAAGTTATGGGTTGAATTATAAAATTAATGATGATTTTTCTGCTGAAACAAGATATCAAGCAAATTATGCTGTTTCAAATACAAACACATTCAATCCTTTATACACTTACGGAAATAATAATGTTTTTAACGTAGATCAATCAACTTTTACTAATTTCAAACAAAACTTTTTTGATTACACATTTGATGCATTTTTAAAGTATGAAAAAGTATTTAGTGATAAGCATGATGTAAAAGTGATGGTTGGAACTTCTGTTTTTCAAACAATTGGTAGATTTGAAAATATCTTAACAAGCACAGCAACTGGAACAACATTAAACGATTTCATTTTAGGAACTCCAGTATTAAATGGAGATGGTTTGCAAATTTTCAAAAACAATAATAACGGTTCTAATTTAGCTTTTGATAGTAGATTATTATCTTACTTTGGAAGATTCCAATATGCTTATGAAGGTAAATATTTATTTTCAGCAGTTGTAAGAAGAGATGGTTCATCTAATTTTGGTCCAAAAAATAAATTTGGATTTTTTCCAACAGCATCTTTGGGTTGGGTAGCTTCTGAAGAGGATTTCTTAAAAGATTCTAAAACCATCAGTTTCTTAAAATTAAGAGCTAGTTATGGTATTATTGGTAATGATAGAATTCCAGGATTTAGATTCTTATCAATATTGAATGGAGAAGCAGAATATGTATTTAACAATCAACTTGTTCAAGGTATTGCAGTTGGTCCAGTTGCAAACCCTGAAATCAGATGGGAAAAACAAATTCCATTAGACATTGGTTTGGATATAGAAATGTTTAATAAAGTAACTATTACTGCAGATTATTTCAAAAAAAGAACAGAAGATTTGTTAGTATCTGCTCAGACTTCAGGTATTATTGGTGTTGCTGCTCCAGGTTCGTCAGTACCAGTTATCAATGCTGGAACTGTTGAAAACGAAGGATTGGAATTTTCTATTGGATACAAAGAAACTGTTTCAGAAGATTTTAATTTCAATGTAAATTACAACTTTACAACTTTAAGAAACAATGTAACTTTCGTTGGAAATACTACAGGAATTATTGAAGGTGGAAGTTTTGGTGTAGGACAAGAGCCACCATCAAGAATGCAGGCAGGTTTCCCAATTGGATATTTTTACGGATATAAAACTGATGGAATTTTCCAAACTCAAGCAGATGTTAATGCACATGCAACTCAATTAAATGCTGCTCCTGGAGATTTACGTTTTGTAGATACCAATGGAGATGGCGTAATTAATGCTGATGACAGAACCTATATTGGTGATCCAATTGCTGATATTACAATGGGTTTAAATATTTCTTTCAATTATAAAAGATTTGATTTCAATGCGTATGCATTTGCATCTATTGGAAATGAAATTGTAAGAAACTACGAAAGAAATTTACCTTTAACAAATAGACCAACTTACTTTTTAGACAGATGGACAGGACCAGGAACTAGCAATACTTCACCAAGAGTAACAACAGGAGCAACAGGAAATATTTTATTTTCCGATTTTTATGTAGAAGATGGATCCTTCTTACGTTTACAAAGCATTCAGTTAGGATACAGTGTTGGACAACAAACTTTAGATAAATTAAAATTCAGTAAATTAAGATTTTATGCAACAGGAAGTAACTTGTTTACATTGACTAAATATAGAGGATATGACCCAACAACTTCAAATGGAGCTCCAATTGGTGGTGGCATTGACCAAGGGTTTTATCCAAGTCCAAAAACATTTTTATTCGGTATGAATGTTACTTTTTAATACAAATAATATGAAAAAAATAAACATAAAAATATTCATGATGTTAATCCTTATACTAGGATTAAATCTATCTTGTAGCGATGATTTTGTGAATGTAAAACCAACATCAGACAATTCTGAGGATTTCTTTAATTCAGAACAAGATTATCAAAATGCATTGATTGGTGCATACGATTTGTTACAATCAACCTATTTGAATGTAATGTTGGGTGAAATCGCATCAGACAATACTTTGGCTGGTGGTGAGAGCGCTACTGACGTTATTGGAATTCAAGAAGTTGATGATATGATTCATACTCCTTTAAACGCTCAATTAAGAGATATTTGGAGCTGGATGTATGCAGGTGTAAATAGAGCTAATTACATCCTCGAATTTAAAGACAAAACTGATTTTCCTGGAAAAAATGAAGTAATAGCACAAGCTACTTTTTTAAGAGCATACTATTATTTTGAACTGGTAAAATGGTTTGGTGATGTGCCTTTGGCTGTTGATAAAAGAATTCAATTTGGAGAACAATTTACCATTGATAGAACGCCAAAAGCAGATGTTTATGCTCAAATTGAATTGGATTTAATTTTTGCAGCTGATAACTTACCATATGTTCAAGCTGTTCCAGGAAGAGTTACCAAAGGTGCTGCACAAGCATTGCTTGGAAAAGCGTATTTATATCAAAATAAATTTGATGAAGCAGCTACTGTTTTAGAAAATTTAATTGTAAATGGTCCTTACGATTTAGTTACAAATTACAATACCATTTTTGAAGCAGCAGGAGAAAATAACATTGAATCCGTTTTTGAAGTTCAATATTTTGATGGTCAAGGAGCAGGATTTGGTTGTTTACA
>DAIUBY010000005.1:32335-41206 GCA_036846425.1 Polaribacter sp. | reverse complement strand
CCGTTTTTGAAGTTCAATATTTTGATGGTCAAGGAGCAGGATTTGGTTGTTTACAGTGCAGTGAAGGAAACGTAGCTGTTGGTTTTAATGGAGTTCGCGCTTATTCTGCTACGCCAGGTTCTGCAGGTGATATTTTCTCTTCAGGTTTTAGTTTTAATGTACCTGTTCAAGAAGTAGTAGATGCTTTTGAAGCAGGAGATTTAAGAAAAGATGTTGCAATTCTAGACATTGAAGCTTGGGCAACAGCAACTGGAATTACTTATGGAACGGGTTATGAACATACTGGATATTTTAATAGAAAATATATTCCTAGAAAGAGAAATTCTACCGCACAAGGAGATAGAAATTTAACGAATCCAAACAATTACAGAGCCATTCGTTTTGCAGATGTTTTATTGATGGCTGCAGAAGCAAACAACAAAAAATCATCTCCAGATGATGCAAAAGCAAGAACTTATCTAAATAGAGTAAGAGCAAGAGCTTTTGGAAATATGCTAAATAATATTACTTCATCAGGAACTGCATTGTACGAAAGTATTCTTAATGAAAGAAGAGTTGAATTGGTAGGTGAAGGTCACAGATTTTTTGATTTAGTGAGAACAGGAAAAGCAGCTCAAGAAATCAATGGTTTTGTTGCTGGCAAACATGAACTATTTCCAATTCCAGCAATCGAAATTCAATTAGCAGGAAATCGTTGGTCACAAAATCCAAATTACTAAAACATAAAAACGAATGAAAAAAATTAAAAATTCAATAAAAATATTTTTCTTACTGCTCTTAGTAGCATGTACAGAAAATGATTTAAGAGACACGTCTTTTATTGATAATATTGCCGCTCCAACAAATGTTGCTGCACTTTACAATATCACTCAAGACAATACAGGCTCTGTAACAATTACACCAAATGCAGAAGGTGCTGTTAGTTTCGAAATTTACTTTGGTGATGGAACTGCAGCTCCTGCAATTGTTCCTCAAGGAGAAAATGCTCATCATGTGTATGCAGAAGGAACTTATAATGTTAGGATTGTTGCCGTTAATTTAAATGGCGTAAAAACAGAAGCTACTCAACAGCTAATTGTTTCTTTCAAAGCTCCACAAAATTTAGTAGTAGTTATTGAAAACGATGCAGCAATTTCAAAACGTGTAAATATTACAGCGAATGCTGATTTTGCAACAATGTTCGAATTTAGTTCAGGTGAAACTGGAGTAACTCAACCAGTAGTTTTAGGTAATATTGGTAACACAATTTCATACATATACCAAAATGCGGGAACTTATAACATTACAGTTGAAGCAAAAGGTGGTGCAATTGCAACTACTAAATATGAGTCAAGTTTTGTGGTTACTGAAATTTTAGCACCAACTCAAAATGCTCCAACACCTCCTAACAGAAGTGCTGGAGATGTAGTATCTATTTTTAGTGATGCTTACACAAATGTAACTTTGAGTGAGTTGCCTACAACTTGGTCTGCAACAAATTTTGAGGCTATTACTATTGGTGGTAACAATCTATGGAAACTTACAAACCTAGATTTTTTAGGTATGGTAACAAATTATACAACAGGAATCAATGTCTCTAATATGGAAACATTACATATTGATTATTGGGTTCCAACTGGTGTAACAAATGAGTTATTAGTTAAAATTGTTAATACAGTTGATGGAGGTGAAGATATTGAATCTCTTGGAACAACTGTAAGTGGTTCTTGGCAAAGTATTGATATTGACATGACTGGATTTAATGGAGGAAATTTAGCAAACAAAGAGAAGATTACTCAAATATTAATAGATTCTGATGGAATTGCAGGAGTTGTTTATATTGATAATTTTTATTTTTACAAAGCAAGTGCAGCTTCTACCTTTGATGATGGTCTTCTGACAAATGGTGATTTTCAATCGGGAAGTAATTCTTGGATTGTTGGTGTAGATGATAATGCTCCTGCACCAGTAACAACTGCAAGCGGAAATACATATTATTCAGTTAATGTTCCAAACGCTGGAAATCCTTGGGAGGTAAACCTAAGTCAAAAAACTGCGATTGTGAATGGAACAACTTACACCTTAACTTTTGATGCTTGGTCTAATGGGAATAGACCAATAATAGCTGGAATTGGTTTAAGTGCAGATCCTTGGTCAAATAAAGTAGAGACAGTAAATATTACACCTTCAAGAACCACATATACATTAACATTAGCAGCCGATTTTGGCGCTCCAAATGCAAGAGTTTTATTTGATTTAGGTGCAGCTGCAGGACAGGTTAATATAGATAATGTTTCTTTATTTAAAGGTTCAGGAAATATTGTTGTGAATGGAAATTTTGAAAACGGAAGCGCACCTTGGATTGTAGGTGTTGATGATAATGCTCCTGCTCCAGTGGTTTTAACAAATGGAAATAATCATTATTCAGTTAATGTTACCAATGCTGGAAATCCTTGGGAAGTAAACCTAAGTCAAAAATTAGTAATAGAAAATGGTGCAACATATACATTAATTTTTGATGCTTGGTCAAATGTGAATAGATCTATCATTGCTGGAATTGGGCTTAGTGGAGATCCATGGTCTAGTAAAGTTGAAACTGTTAATATAACAACTAATAGAATAACCTATACTTATACATTAACCGCTGATTTTGGTGCACCAAATGCAAGAGTTTTGTTTGATTTAGGTGCAGCTGCAGGAATAGTTAATATTGATAATGTTTCATTGTCAAAAAATTAAAGGTAAATAATTCATTTATTCAATAATTTTATAAAAATATAAAAGATGAAAAAAATTAAAAATTTGTATGTAATAGTGTTTTCCTTGATAACCGTTTTTTACGGTTGTCAGGAAAACGATTATTCATTTGGAGAAATCATCACACCAAGCAATATTCAGATTACCGCTGAAATAGTTGGTGCAGATGCAAACAATCCAAATGGAGATGGAAGTGGCGCAGTTAATTTTAAGGCAACTGCTGATAATGCAGTTTCTTTCAAATTTATTAATGAAGGCTCAGAAATAGTTGCTCTTTCAGGTGAAACTTCTATGATATTCAGTAAGTTAGGTTTAAACACTTATACTGTTACTGTTGTTGCTTCTGGAACAGCTGGCGTATCTTCAAGCAAATCCATTCAAGTAGATGTGTTAGCAACATATTCACCACCAGATGATTTAAAATCAAAATTATTTGGCTTTGATCCAGCAAATCCAACAGCACTTACCTCAAGAACTTGGAAAATTCAAGCAGCAAAACCAGGCCATTTTGGCTTAGGTCCAGTTGGTGGTTCAACTCCAACAGAATGGTATGGTGCGGGTCCTGATGAAAAAGTAGGTTTAGGAATCTATGATGATCGTTTTATATTCAGTTCAGATGGAACATTTTCACATGTTACTAATGGAACTGTTTTTGGAAGAAATCCTTATATTGTAGATGATTTAGGCCCAAATGTTTCAGGAAATGTTAACGGAGCTGATATTGAAAATTATGTTTTTGCAGATTATACAGAAAGCTTCTTTTTAACAGCTCCAGCAGGTGTTGAAACAATTAATTTGACAGGAAATGCTTTTATTGGATACTATACAGGAGGTAATCATCAATATCAAATTTTCGATAGAGGAGTTGCAAATGAAATGTTATTAAGAACTACAGATGCAGGTGCTCAATTTGATTGGTGGTTTATTATCGTAATTGAATAATTTTTAAAAAGATTTTATAAAAAGGTCAGTTTTCACTGACCTTTTTTTTTACTTTTTTATCATATTAATAATATTGTATTTAATTATTTTTTATATTTACAATATTTCAAACCTTTTTTTAAATTATAAAAACTAAATCGCTATGTATTTTTCATTTAATTCACCAATACAACAACACAACATTTTGCATTTTTCTAAAATCGAAAACTTTCGAAAATCCCTATTTATAAAGGATTTATTAATATAAATATCATAATTTATAATGTATATTTATTGTTGAGGTCTTTTTTATGCCATTTAAAGTGAAACACCTTAGTTTTATGAAATTATTAACAAACAAAATTAAATCCAAAGTAAAAATCTACACTATTTAAAAAAAAATAACTCCGGATTTTATTTAAAAAAAACCAACATTATGAAAAACATTTTTTTGAAATTGTTACTTTTCTTTTTAACATTCAATGTTTTTGGTCAAACAGATAAGGTATCTGTGGTTACAAATGATCAAGGATCAAAATTAGTTGTTAACGGAAAAGATTTTATCGTAAATGGTATGAATTGGGATTACATTCCAATTGGTACTAATACTGTTAATGCAGATTTTTGGAATAAATCTGACGAAGTTATTAAAAGTGCACTTGATGCCGAAATGATGTTATTAAAAAATATGGGTGTAAACGCCATTCGTCAATATACTGGTGTTCCTGCAAGATGGATCAAGTATATATTTGAAACTCATGGAATTTATACCATGTTAAACCATTCTTTCGGACGTTATGGATTAACTTTAGATGGAGTTTGGACACCAATTACAGATTATTCTGAACCAAGAACTCAAAAATTCTTGATGGCTGAAATTGACAATTTAGTAAAAGAATATAAAGATACTCCCGGAATTTTAATGTATTTATTAGGAAATGAAAACAACTACGGATTGTTCTGGCAAGGTGCTGAAACCGAAGATTTTCCTGATGATGAAAAAGAAAAACAATTCATTGGTGAAAAAAGAGGAAGACCAATGTATCGTTTGATGAACGAAGCTGCAAAAAAAATGAAATCAATTGATACTTCTCATCCTGTTGCCATTTGTAATGGAGATGTTTTGTTTATTGATATTGTTGCGGAAGAATGTAAAGACGTAGATATTTATGGAACAAATACATACAGAGGTGCTTCATTTACAGATATTTTTCAAGTTGTAAAAACCAAATTAAACAAACCATTATTATTTACAGAATTCGGCGCAGATGCATTCAATGCCATTGATAATCAAGAGGATCAATTATCACAAGCATTTTATATGGTTGAGAATTGGAAAGAAATATATCAAAATGCAGCTGGTTTAGGAAAAGTAGGAAACTCAATAGGAGGTTTCACTTTTCAATTCAGTGATGGATGGTGGAAATATGGTTTTGATAAAAGAGAAGGTGCAGATGTTCATGATAACAACGCTTCTTGGTCAAATGGTGGATATCAAAGAGATTATGCACCTGGAAAAAATAATATGAACGAAGAGTGGTTTGGAATTTGTGCAAAAGGTCCAACTAATGAAAGAGGATTATATACATTATATCCAAGAGCAGCATACTATGCTTTGAAAGAAGCTCACAATTTAAATCCTTATGCTCCAGGAACTACTTTAGAATCAGTTACTACCTATTTTAAAAACATTCAATTAATGGATGCAGTTTTAAGAGCAAGAGGAGATAAAGCTGCTTTAGGTGGAAATGAAAAAATTAAATTAAGCAATCTAAGAGCTGAATTTACAACATTCAATACAGGAGGTTCATTATTAACAACTCCTCAAACTGCAGATGGAACAGGACAATCTTATCCTGACAGACTTGGTTTTGATCACATGCAATCTTATTTTATAGGAGTTGCTGGACAACCAACAGCAAGTATGAAAGCTGAAGTTAATTTCAATATTTTAGGAAATGTTGCTGGAAATCCAATTGATGATATTTTCTACGAAAATGTGGGAAGACCAGTAACTGTAAACTCAGATAATGGAAATTTAACACTTACTGATAATAACAGATTACGTGTTTATAATGCATCTTTTGAGTGGAAAGCCGAGAATTTTGATATGAGAGGTTTTTACAGAACAAATCATTATCATTGGGCATATGAAGGAGACATTTTCGGATTGTATCCAGAAGCAAATTACGGGCCTAATTTAGATATTTACAATGGTGAAATTTTGGGATTAGAAGTTGATGGAAAAGGTTCACTTTCAGGATTAAAAGCTGCTTTTGGTCCACAATTATGGTGGGGAGCAAACCCTGCAGTATTGTTAAAATACAGAAAAAAAGTAGGTCATTTTGATGTAACAGCTATCTATCACAAAGACATTGTTGCAGGAAATGGAATTGACGAAAATGGAAATCGTATTTTGGATCCAGTTCAAGCAAGATCAGGGGTAATTCCTGCATTGCCAACAGAAAGAACTACAATTGCAATTGAGAAAAAAGGAGAACATTTTTCTTTTCAAGCAGGAGCAATTATGGCAGGAAGACCATTAAATGGAAGAACTTATCAAGTTACAACTGGAACTTCTGGAAACTACACAGTTTTAAATGATAGAATTCAAACCAAAGATAATTTCGGAGGAAAAGCAAAAATTACCTATCAAAACGGAAATATCAATTGGTATGCTCAAGGTTCAATAATGGGTCTTGTTGCTAATGGAGGTTTTGATCAAACAATGACTTTTACAGGTTGGAAATTAAAAGATAGTGGAAGTGGAAACTTAAATAATTTCTTAACAGGTTTTGCTTACAATACAGGTAAATTTCAAGTTGCACCAAACTTTATGTGGCAAAAACCGTTGGTTGATCCAATGCCAAATGATGTTGGAGCGCCAGGAAGATTACGTAATTTTGTAGATGATCCATTTTCTGTAAGAGGTGGAAACAGAGAAACTACAGCTGGAGAAATTTTATTAACCTACGATCCAACTCCAGGAACTTACATGTATGAGTGGGATAATGATAGAGCAGAAGATGCAAAATTCGCAATGAACTTAGGCTTTGTATATCGTCATTTACCTACAACGCAAGATGCTGCAATTGGTTTCTTAGCAAATCGTACTTTCTTTGCTTTTGCTCAATCAGCACCTGCACAAGATTTATGGGAAATTCACTCAAGAATTGTTTCTAAAATCAGACCAGAATTCGGATTTGTTTCAAACATTTACTATGGAACAGGTCAAGCAAATGGTGATAGTGATAGAACAATCACTCGTTTTGGGGCAGATTTAAGAATGATTTACAACAAAATGAAAATTACAGGAATGGTGAAAGTAAATGATTGGGGTCCTTTTGACTACCATAGAGATTTCAACTTAACATTCCCAGTTCAATTGATGCTTGATTTTTCAACTTCAGTTGGAAAACCAGATTGGTTTATTTTACCTGATACAAAAATTGGAATCAGAGGAACTTGGAGAGCTTTGAATGAAAATTCACCAAGATATTCACCAATGGCAACAGCAACTCCTTTCGCAACTGCACCAATAGTAAGTCCAGTAGGATTTCCAAATGGTTCAGAATGGGAAATCAGAACTTATATTCACATTAACATTGGAAAATAAAAAACATTAATTATGAAAACACAAAAAAATTTAATTACAAAATTATCAAAATTCACAGCCCTCATGCTTTTAGTTAGTATGGGTTGTGAAAGAGACATTTCAGATCAAGCAACATTAGCTACTTTTTCTACTAATGGAGTTGTATTTTCTGATTCCTTCAGTGCAGGATTAGAATATTATCCTTTTGCTGATTCTAAATTTGAAGCATTTTCAGTTGATACTAAAGTGAAATATCAAGGTACTGCTTCAATGAGATTTGACGTACCAAATGAAGGAGATATAAATGGCGCTTATGCGGGAGCTATTTTTAGAGATGATAATGGAGGTAGAGATTTATCAAAATACGATGCATTAACTTTCTGGGCAAAAGCTTCTAAAGCTGCAACTATAAATGATATCGGTTTTGGACAAGATTTTGGAGAAAATAAGTTTCAAGTTAGTAAACGTGCTCTTAGGCTAACAACAAATTGGGTAAAATACACAATTCCAATTCCTGATCCATCAAAATTAACTCAAGAAAAAGGAATGTTTTGGTATGCTGAAGGTCCTGAAAATGGAGATGGCTATTCTTTTTGGATTGATGAGTTAAAATGGGAAAAACTAGGAACAATTGCTCAACCAAGACCTTCAATTCTAAATGGGGATAATATTTCAGTAAATTCATTTATTGGCGTAAATATCAATATTGCAGATTTAATTCAAACGATGAATTTAGAAACTGGAGAGGATGTTAATATTTCTTCAGCTCCAGGTTATTTCACTTTTACATCTTCCAATCCTAGTGTTGCAAGTGTTAGCGAAAGAGGAGTTGTAGAAGTACTTTCTGCTGGTACATCAGTAATAACAGCAAAATTAGGAAATGTTGATGCTAAAGGATCTTTAACAGTAAATTCTGTTGGATCGTTTGTTTTTGCACCAACACCAACAAGAAGTCCTAGTAATGTAATATCTATTTTTAGTAATCATTATACAAATACTCCAGTAGATTTTTTCAATGGATATTGGCAACCTTATCAAACAACTCAATCTGCAGATTTTAGCATCAATGGAGATAATTTTTTAAATTATACAAATTTCAATTTCGTTGGAATTCAATTTGCTAATCCTACACTTAATTTAACAGACAAACCGAATTTACACTTCAACATGTATATTCCAGATGCTGTTCCTGCAAATTTCGATTTTTTAGTAACTTTAGTAGATTTTGGACCAGATAGAGTTAATGGTGGAGGTGATGATACAAGACAACAATTATTCGTAAGAAGATCACCAAGTATAGTTGCAGATAGATGGATTACAGTTGAGTTTTCTTTAAATGCAATGCCAACAAGAAGCAATGTGGGGTTAATTATTTTTGAAAATATTAATTTCTCTTCTTTAAGAAATTTTTATTTAGACAATATCTATTTCTATAAAAATTAATTATCCTTACTTTAAAATTTAAAAAACATGAATCTTAAAAACATAAATAGTATAAAATCTCTGACAAAGTTCACCTTACTAATAGGATTATTAATTTCGTACAGTTGCAATAATGATGAAACACAAACAGTAACAACCATGAATGAAATAGTTTGGGCAGATGAATTTTTAGTCAA